>NZ_JAFCVA010000010.1:0-109458 GCF_049896785.1 Psychrobacter sp. TWP2-1-2
GGCTAAAGCACTTCCGTAGTATTGCGACTAGATACGAGAAATTGGCTCGTAATTATAAGTCTATGCTGTATCTAGCTTGTACTATGATTCATTGCAAACTGAATTAGGGACACGCCCTAATCAGGTATTTATTACATTTGCCAATCAAATGGCATTTGATGATGACCACGTAGCGCCATCATTAACGTTTGCTGCATCTGCGCCAACACCTCTTTAGTATAAGGAATAGCAGGGACGCCCCATACTGGATTTGGCCATTGCATGTCATTTTGATAGCGAACGATGTGATGAAAATGAAGTTGGGGCACTTGATTACCGAGTGCAGCTACATTCATTTTATCAGCTTGAAAGGTCTTGGCTAGCTGACTCGACAACCAGCTTGACTCACGTAAAAACTGTGTTTGATCGGCTTCAGATAACTCATACAACTCTTTGATACCTGATACGCGCGGCACTAATATTAACCAAGGAAACTGGCAATCATTGATTAAACGACAAGTCGATAATGGGAAATCACCCACTAAAAAGCTATCGGCAGCAAGTTTATGATGAAGTTGGAACATAATGACGGTTCTCTTGTTAGGATACTCAGATAAAAGGAATATGAATCTAGAAAAGCAGAATTTAATTTACTAAAAAACAATAGGCTAAATATAGGATGTTGCTATTTTATCAGTTATCCGACCGATAAAATAGCGCTATGACTCATTGTCTTGACGTCCTACTTGGGCACTGGCTAGCTGACTTATTGAGCTGATTGAATCTACCGAAAATCATTGCTAAGCTCTCAAAATGCCGAAATGCCAAAACAACTACGCTGACTCTGCCACCATATGCTCGCTAAAATAGCGTAATAATTCTTGAATCGCGGTGACGCGCTGTTGCGGCGTTGCCAGTTTATCAGCATCTTGATAACGAATACCAGAGGCACCATTCATACGATAGCGTTGCCCATTTGATTGAATCAACTTAATAATTGCTAATGCATCAACTGGAGTATCAGGTGCAAACTCTAATGTCATGCTATTACTATTAGCATCAATCTTATTAATCTTTAGCGGTTCAGCTTGTATGCGCAGTCCGTGGATGGCGAATAACTGCTTAGTTTGCTCTGGTAATGTACCAAAACGGTCAATCATTTCGGTACGAATATCAATCAATGCCTCTTTATCATCGGCATTACTGATGCGCTTATAAAATAACAAACGCTGATGGACATCATGTAGATATTCTTCTGGTATCAATGCTGAGCTATGCAGATTAATCTCACTAGTCAGCGACAATGGTGTGCTTAAATCAGGCTCTTTACCCGCTTTAATCGCCTTAGTTGCTCGCTCTAGCATGTCCATATATAAACTAAAACCAATCGCCTGCATGTTACCACTTTGCTGCTTACCAAGTATTTCGCCAGCACCGCGAATTTCTAAGTCTTCGCTAGCCAGCATAAAACCTGCACCCAGCGTATTGGCGCGTTCAATCGCATGCAATCGGCGTTTAGCATCGCCTTTTAGACCTTTGATAGAAGGCACAAGTAGATAACAATACGCTTGATGATGACTACGACCGACACGACCACGCAGCTGATGTAATTGCGCCAAGCCAAACTTATCGGCGCGCTCAATGATAATAGTATTAGCATTCGGTACATCAATACCAGTCTCGATAATGGTGGAGCATATCAGGACGTTGAATTTTTTATGATAAAACTGCTGCATCACTTGCTCAAGCTGGCGCTCTTGCATTTGCCCGTGAGCGACCCCTACTCGCGCCTCAGGCACCAATTCACGTATGGTTTCTGCCATACGCTCGATACTAGCCACATCATTATGTAATAGATAAACTTGCCCACCACGCAGTAACTCACGCAAGATAGCCTCTTTCATTAAAGCATCAGTTTTTTGCATAACAAAGGTTTTAATCGCCAAACGTCGTGCTGGAGGTGTCGCGATAATTGACATGTCACGCATACCTGAGAGCGCCATATTGAGCGTTCTAGGGATGGGGGTTGCTGTCATCGACATACTATCCACATCCGTCTGAATCGCCTTGATACGCTCTTTATGGCGCACACCAAAGCGATGTTCTTCATCGACAATCATCAAACCTAGATTAGAAAACTTCACATCAGGTTGTAACAGTTTATGGGTGCCGATGACAATATCGACTTTACCTGCTGCTAAATCTGTCAACACCGTTTCTTGATGCTTTTTGCCGCCAAAGCGTGAGAGCGTCTCGATACGCACTGGCCAATCAGCAAAACGGTCGCGGAAATTGTCTTCATGCTGACCGGCCAGCAAGGTCGTCGGCACTAGCACCGCTACCTGATAACCGGCGCTGACAGCAATGAATGCTGCCCGCATAGCCACTTCTGTTTTACCAAAACCCACATCACCGCAGATGAGCCGATCCATTGGTTGGTTTTGTCGCATGTCTTCCATCACCGCATGAATGGCATTGGCTTGATCCGGCGTTTCTTCAAAGGCAAATTGACTGGCAAAGAGCTCATACTGTGACGCATCTATTTTAAAATGAATACCGACTTTAGCTTCACGACGCGCTTGCATATTAAGCAGCTCGGCCGCTACGTCATGGATTTGCTCAAGCGCTTTTTGCTTGGCTTTATCCCATTTTCCACTACCGATTTTGTGCAATGGCGCAAGCGCTGGATCACCGCCACTATAACGGTTAATCATTTGCAAATTAGCAACGGGCACATAAATACTGGCATCATCGGCATATTTTAAGTGAATAAACTCTTGCTCGCCATCACCCACATCTAACGTAATCAGCCCATTGTAACGCCCAATACCATGCTCGATATGCACCACTGGGCTGCCTTCGGTTATTTCAGTAACACTTTTAACCAAAAACTCTTCTGACACCCCGCTTTGACGACGACGGCGCGTCTGCAGCACTTGCCGACCAAATAATTGTGTCTCACTAATCAGTACCAAACGTTCAGGGACATAAACACCGCGCTCAATAGGCGCAACGGTCAAACCGACCTGCGGCAACTTATTGGCATTACTATTCGATTTGTCCGCTGCTAAAAACGCTGCAAAGCTATCGTAAGCCTTGATATCAATCTTGCCTTTAAACAGCTCAATAAGAATCTCTCGGCGACCCGCTGTTTCTGCTACCACCAATACTGGTGTCGCTGTTTGCGCTTGTAATTCTAAAAACTCTAGCAGCGCAGTGAGAGGCTCAGCCTTTTGGTGATTAACGGTCAATTGTGGCGGCTCTTGCGCACTGAGAGTCACCAAGCCTTGCGGCTTATTTTCCGTCAGTGACAATTGAGGCTGTAAATCTGATTGGTGTTCAACTTGTAGCAATGAACTATCTGCTAACAACGAATCATCGCTGTCAATCGCAGCGACATCCGTCATGCTAGCCAGCTCATTGCGCGCACTGAGAATCACGCGTGGATAGTGGTTAAGGTGTTCATTTAGGGTATTCGATAGCAAATATAACCATTCAGGCGCGACAATAGGTTTATCGATATCATGACGGCGCTCTTCATAACGGCGCTGAATTTGTGACCAGTAATCTACCTGTTTTTCATTAATCAATTCATCAGTGATAAACAGCGCATCGCTTGGTAAGTAAGCAAACAAGCTACTCTCTGCTGTCCACGCTTTTAAATCAAAAAATAGCGGCTGATAATATTCAAGTCCGCTACTAGCGATACCTGCCATTACGTCTTTATGTAGCTCAAACTTGCGGCTGCTCGCATTAGGGAACATCGTGGCGAAGTTGGTACGAAACGTCTCACGCCCTTCATCAAGCGGGAACTCTTTTGCTGGTAGTATTTGAAATTGTTGAATGGGCTTTGAGATATCTGGCAGCTTGTGTAGCAGCGATAGTGACTCTTTGCCCATGCTACTATCGTTGCCGCTCATCATTGTTTTGAGGTCATCAACGGTCAATGTCCGCTGGGTTTGCGGATTAAAAAAACGAATGGTCTCAATCTCATCATCAAACAAATCTAAACGTAGTGGAAACGGCTGACCCATGGCAAAGATATCAATGATGCTGCCACGTACCGCGAACTCGCCCGGTTCAAAGACGTTTTCAACCGCGCGGTAACCTGCCTTTGCCAGCAATCCGCGCTGGGTATTGATATCAAATCGATCACCAACGCTCAAATCAAAATGCTGCCCAATCAGCCAGCTTGGCGGTGCGACACGATGCATTAATGCTTGTACAGATATCAATAGTACGCCTGTCGTTGGCATATCGGTTAATAGATTGATACGTTCACTAACAATATCTTGATGCGGTGACAGCTCATCATAGGTCAACGTCTCCCAATCGGGGAACACATAAGCATCGACGCCGCAAAATGCCAATTCCGTCTCTATCTGATTGAGCTGGTTTTGGTCACGCGTCACCACAACTTTTAATCGGTCGGCAACATTCCATAGCGGTGTTTGCACCAGACTTGCTAGCCACAAACTGCTGACTGCGCCATGCACAGGTGCCAGCCAACGCCGCTCGGCATTCTGGATAGGAAACAACTGCTGGTTAATTGGTTCAAACGCGTCAGTCAGAGCAGTGATAGGCATAAAGAGTAGGATCAATGTTAAGAGTCAGAGAGCTATTATACGAATATTTCAGCAATTACCAAAATTTATGCCGTAACGGTTTGTCACTTAGTATTTTTATTAAAAAACCAATAGACAAATAGCTGATAAAGATTATATTCGTATATAAAGACAGGATGATTAAATGTAAAAACCTCAACGGCTAAGCTGAAGTTTTTGAGTGCTATTTATTAAGCTGGTGTTAAATGACAAGCCACTTTTAAATTAATGGCTTGTCGCTAGCGATAATGCCATTGTTATCGGCATAGACAAACATACCAGAATTTAGTGTTAAATCACCAAAGCTAATTTCAATATCGGTTTGACCTTCATCGCGGCGATTCGATTTACGCGGAATGCAACCAAGCGCCATAACACCGATGTCCATTGCTGCCATATCATCAACGTCACGGACGCAGCCGTACACGATAACCCCCGCCCAGCCATTATCAATCGCTGACTGCGCAATCATGTCGCCTAGCAGCGCACAACGCATTGAACCACCACCGTCAACCACCAACACCTTACCGTTACCATCCTTGTCTTTACCATCGCTATTTAGTAATGATTTGACGCGACTATTGTCTTCGAAGCATTTCACCGTCACAATTTCACCGCAGAATTTCTTTTTGCCGCCAAAGCTATGAAAAGACTTACCTTCGATATTAGGCAAACACACCTGCGACTCAGGATTGGCATCCAATAAATCACAGGTCACAAAGTTCTCTTTATCCATCGTTATTGATTCTGGCATGTCTGACATAGTGACGCTCCTTGTTATATATGATTGGTTATTCATGACTGATTATTTATGACTAGGGCTTAATTTCAATTATTCCTTCAACTTAACACTTAGGCTATTTTTTAACTTTAGTCATCGCTAGCATTTGCTTATTTTCGATGATATCAGTGGTTTGGATAGCAGGTTCAGTACGGTATTTATTACGCTGATAAACATCATGCGCACTCATCGCCATGGCAATGGCAACGCGTTTGGCGGAAATGGGATGCAGTGACAATGATTCTGAAACTAAGGGCGATATCAGCTGAAAGGCTTTTTGACCAATACTTTCAAGCGGACGACCTTTATGCTTGCCAAGTAACAAGGACGGACGGAAAATAACTAGCTGCGTAAAACCTAGCGCCATAATAGACTGCTCAGTTTCAGCTTTTACGCGATTGTATAAAAACCGACTATAAATATCAGCATTCATGGATGATAACAAAAAGAAATTTTCAACACCTTTTTCTTGGCACAGTTTGGCAAAATTGACATTATAATCATGATCAACCTTTCGAAAGGCCTCATCGCTACCAGCCTGCTTCTTAGTCGTACCAAGACAGCTAAAAGCGTCCGTCTTTCGATCAACACCAACGCTGGCAAATATTTCAGCCAAATTATCAAAATCATTAACCTGATAAAAACGCATGCTGGTATTGATATAGCGTGGCGGACGCCTTGCAATCACAATTAACGTGTCATAAAGCTCACTAAGCTGTTTGACAAGATGCTGTCCGACCAATCCTGTCGCGCCAATTACAATTGCTTTTCGCTGCATAGCCTATCCATTTATAGTGTGTTGGAAAATAGATGATAATGAAAAATCTGATTTTAAAGCCTATCACCAAAGCTTTTCATCTTAGAGCGTATCATCATTTTTAAAATGGTGATAACAATGAGATAAATCATAGTCAAATGAGGAAAATAGCGCAGATACTATCGAAATAGTAAACAGTATCGGGATATTAACCAGCTATTTGACATTTTTTTTAACATTGTTTGGCAAGATTTAGCCCATTTAGATGTCCATCGATTGAATTGAGGACATGCCCTAGTATCATACCTAAATTAACGCATAGCTGAGGGTATTCTATAGAATTTATTGTAAGAGATTTTATCGGCTAAGCGATTTATTCACTCATAAGCGGTTTTTAGTGCAACAATATTGATAAGTATTTCAAGAAATAGTTGAGCAGAGACACAAAAAACTGTCGTATATATGATCACACAACTTCTTTAAGCATTAATCATCAAATATATTGTTCTAAGGGCGATAATTTGCTAAGATAACCGGCTTTACACGTTAACGCTGTTTAATTATTCCAAACAGTTTTGGCGCTTGCGATGCTCTATTGCTAATTTAGGTGCCTTTAATAACAGATAGGTACTTTAATATTAGACATCGACATCATGTTTGGCGAGACGGCTGCTCGTTACCGATGATGGTTAAACCCTTTTTTATTGTAATCCACATTCATATTTTTATCTGTCTTTATCAAGGAGATTCGCGTGGCTAATACTGCACAAGCTCGTAAACGCGCCCGTCAAAACACCAAACGTCGTCAGAACTCTGCGTCACAACGCTCTATGGTTCGTACTTACTTAAAACGTGTTGATGCGGCTATCGCAGCTAAAGATTATGACGCGGCTACCGAAGCTTACAAAAAAGCGGTACCAGTTCTTGATCGTATGGCTGACAAAGGTATTATTCATAAGAATAAAGCTGCTCGTCGTAAGAGCCGCCTGAACAAAACCATTAAAGGCCTACAAGCTTAAGATTGTTAACGTTTAGACCACATCTCGCCTTTATAGCGTTATGACTAAAACCTTGTCTCTGGTTCTAATACTGGGGCAAGGTTTTTTTATGTCTGATTGAAAAATGAGTAGTAATCTTTTCAATAGTATTTAGATTAAATAGTATTTAGATCCATTTCACTTCTGGTGGTAAGAGCAATGTATTAGGATGAAAGCCGGCAGCACGGTAATCTTCTAATAAAGTATGAATCGGGCGCACATACACTTCACCGCGCCAAATGAAGTGTGCACTTGCTTGTTCAAACGGCTTATCATCAAACCACAAAAATACGCCTTCCATCATCTTTGGCCAATCATTCCAATCAATCTCGACTACATCAAACATCACTGCTAAAAAAGCAGACAACAAAGTATCATGACTAACAGCAAGCATGAGATGCCCTTGCTGCGGCTGATGTTGATAAAACAGTGATAAAATATCGAGACCACCTTGGTAAGCGTTTTTGGTACCTTCAAGATTGCCTTGCAAAAATCGATTGATAAAGTTGAGCACGCCAATTTCTTTAAATACTGGATTTGCTATTTCAGGCTCAGTCACTAGGCTACCAGGCTCGACCAACAATGACTGATGCGTAATATCACGTTGTAGTCCCGCACCTGCTTGCATCAGCTGCGCCGTGTCAATACAGCGTCCAATCGGACTTGAGATACTGTCTACATCAAGCGAGTACGGTAAATGCCCTGCCAACCAACGCCCCCACGACTTCGCTAGTACTCGACCTTTAGGTGTTAGTGGTAATTGATAACTGGCAAAACCATTGCCATCAGAGCGTTCACGTAAGGAATGTCTGGTAAATAAAATAAGCCGTTTATCTTCAGGCAATAAGCTGACTGAGGAAATCATACTATCAGGCAAGTGCGAAGGCGCCGGAGCACTTGGAGTATGACTCGCAAGCTTTTCAGCCGACAATTTTGAGGGAGTGTTATTGAGATATTTGCTCATGGTAGCAAGCGTAGCAGATTTTTTGATATGAATGAACAAAATATCAGTTCAATTGTAATATTGCTTACGAGTCTAGGCGGTTAGACTTTAAAATAAGCGTTATTTTATATTCGCTATTTTAAAAAGACAGATCAAGGTGACAAATAACTAAAAAGATATTTACTTTTGAATGATTAAAATTACTTAGCCGATATCAATGACTTTGTCCCACGCAAATGCTAATGCAGTGCTGCTCACCTCATTTGGATACGCACGTGGATTGACAATGATTCGTGTATTACCAATACGGTAATCAAATGCTTCGTGTGTATGTCCATGTACCCATAGTATTGGCGCCCAATCTTCATGCATCCAGCCAGATAAATCACTGATAAAAGCTGCGTTACTTGGTAGATTCGCATACTTCTCAGACACCGATAATGGACTGATACTATGATGGCTCATCACAACAGTTTTTTTGCCAAGTGTTTTGGCGGTGATCAATGCTTGCTTTAACCATTGACGCTGCTTAGCATGGATTTGCATCGATACTTCAGGTGAAAAAAGCTCTCCTCCAGCATAGATTTGTTTATAGTCACGCATAAAGCGCATAGCAGCAGCTATAGTATCTTCATTGGCCTGATATTGGTAATCTGTCCATAAAGTACAACCTAGGATACGTATGTCACCAATATCAATATGTTGACACTGTAGAAAACGGACGCCTTGCTGCGACTGGGCATTATAATTATCCCAAGTCGCCAGCTTTTTATCAAAATGTAGCACATCTTCATTAAAGTATTCATGATTACCAGCTATCGTAATCACAGGCACTTGCAAACGTGCTGCCTGCTCTTGTAGCCATGGCATACCACTATCGCTGTTAGCAGTATCGCCCGCAACTAATACCACGTCTGCATCAGTTTTGGGAATATGCCCTAGCGGATGTGACTGACGCGCATAACTGTCAATATGTAAGTCACTTAAAATCTGTAATTTCATAAGTTCTAATATCATTAAATAAACGTAAATAGTTTAGCACTTTTTGATATACCCGCAAAAATTAAAAAAAGACAGCGGATTAGGCTGTCTTTTTTATCATGCTGACACTATAAAATGCTAAACGCTTTGTAAATATCCAAATATTTTATAAGTATCTAAATACCTCGGAGTATCTTTTGTAATTTAGCCGCAGGATCTGCTGCCTGAGTAATTGAACGACCAATCACCAAATAATCAGAACCATCATCTAACGCCTGTTTCGGCGTACAAATACGTTTTTGATCATCTGCATTGTCGTCTAGCAAGCGAATACCAGGGGTAATCAATTTAAAATCTTGACCACATAGTGTCTTGAGCGTTTTAGCTTCTTGCGCTGAACAGACCACACCATCCAGACCCGCTTGCTTGGTTAATTGTGCCAATCGACTCACTTGCGCATCTAGACCATCGGTAATACCTGTTTGCATCAATGCTTGATTATCCATAGAGGTCAGCACGGTGACGGCTATCAGCAAGGTATCAAAGTTACCGTCTAACAAGCGCTGTTTAGCCAATGACATCGCCTCTAAGCCCGCGCTGGCATGCACATTCACCATCCATACGCCAAGCTCAGCTGCCGCTAGTACCGCTTGAGCGGTAGTATTAGGAATATCATGGAATTTCAAGTCTAGAAATACGTCAAAATTACGCTGATGTAGCGCCTTAACTATCTCAGGACCACAGCGAGTAAATAGCTCTTTACCCACTTTTAAGCGGCATGATGTTGGATCTAACTGATCAGCTAATGCTACCGATGCCTCCATCGTCATATTATCTAAGGCAACGATGACTGGGGAATTCATTGTATTATTCATGGTTTTACCATATCTATATCAGAATTATCAAAACACTATATATGGACTGCTCATAGATCAGTACAAAATATAATTTATTCTCGCTTTTGTTTGGTAAGTGTCGCGCCTTCATCTACAGTAAGTACTTCTGCGTCTTGCAGTTGCACATTGGTCGCTGTCGAACCATAAACAGCTTCTTCCACCGTTGGCGCACTTGCTTGGCGATCAATGACAGCATTGGCTTGTGTCAGTTGCGCTTGCAAGTTCACATTCGCTTTTTGCAAACGCGAGATTTCCCACTTATTCTGTAAGACACGGAAGATAAGCAGTGCCAACAAGATGCCAATAACAATACCAAGCATAAGGCATAAAATCAGCAGCAATCCTAGATTCATCGTCGGTGCTTGAGAGAATAATAAATTTACGCCAACTTCGGTATTGTTTGCCAACACCAAACCAAGTGCATAAGCAAAGCTCAAAAACAGCAATACAAATAGTAAAAAGCGCATGAGACGTCTACCCTCGATTTGGAATGTCGTTAGTGTTTTAAAAATAGCACTTTAAAACCTTCATCAACCCACACATTTATATGCTTATAAACTCACTAGTGATAAATTCTAGAAAAGGTGGCTGGCAAGCACTCTTGTTAGCAATTTTACCCAATACATACTTTATAACACACTTAGCTATTTGCTACTGTATCATTGACTGCTTCACGTAATGCTTTACCTGGTTTAAAGTGCGGTATCGCTTTGGCAGGTACAGGTACGCTTTCTCCTGTCTTAGGATTTCGACCCATACGGGCACGACGATGGTGCAGACAAAAACTGCCAAAACCACGAACTTCTACGCGTCCATCATTGGCTAACGTATCGGTCATCAAGTTTAATATTTCACGTACTGCATCATCGACTACAGTATCAGTCATATTGTCACAGTTCGCACTTAAATTACTAATAAATTCGGACTTGTTAATCGCTTGCTGCATTATTACGCTTGCCTTGTTGATTAATGGATAAGATGACTGTGAATTGAACCATCATTTTCGATAGTTGGTTACTTTTAAAACAAGCTATACATCAAGATCATAAGGATAAATAGCCATTCACTAAAATAATCTCAGTGTCTTAAATAAGTAATAATTCACATCTCGTTACTCAATGTTGCAAATGATAGCGGATATTACGGTAAATGGAAATAAGAGTTTGCTTGTTTGAGCAAAAACCTCATTGATTAATAGGACACTTAAAATTTAAGCAAAAAAAGAAGCGACCATAGTCGCTTCTTTTATAATCTTATATCAATAACGTGCAGCTTACTGCATTTGCTCTTTGATCAAGTCGCCAATTGTTTTTGGCTGTGCATCAGAACTGGCAGTAGTACTAGTCGTGCTAGTGCTGCTTAGCTCTTTAATCGCTTGACGCTCTTCAGCTTCGTCTTTCGCTTTGATAGACAAGTTGATGTTGCGAGTTTTACGATCAACACTGATGATTTTCGCTTCAACGTCATCACCAACGCTCAAATGCTTAGTCGCATCTTCAACGCGATCACGTTGAATTTCAGAGGCACGTAGATACGCTTCAACTTCGTCAGCAAGCTCGATAGTAGCGCCTTTAGCATCTACTTCTTTTACTTTACCATTAACGATAGCACCGCGGTCATTGTTGACTAGGTATTCGTTAAATGGATCAGAGCTTAACTGCTTCACGCCTAGGCTGATACGGTTTGCTTCTGCATCTACTGACAATACCATTGCTTCAACGGTGTCGCCTTTATTGTAGTTACGGATAGCGTCTTCGCCAGTTTCGTTCCAAGAGATATCAGATAGATGAACAAGACCATCAATACCACCGTCTAGACCGATAAAGATACCGAAGTCAGTGATTGATTTGATAGTACCAGTGATTTTATCACCGCGCTCATGTTTCTTATCAAACTCATCCCATGGGTTAGCTAGAGTTTGTTTGATACCTAGGCTGATACGACGACGTTCTTCATCGATATCAAGAATCATTACTTCAACTTCATCGCCCACTTGAACAACTTTTGATGGGTGGATGTTTTTGTTGGTATGATCCATTTCTGACACGTGTACTAGACCTTCAATACCTTCAGAAATTTCAGCGAAACAACCATAATCAGTTAAGTTGGTTACGCGTGCTTTAACCACACTACCCACTGGGTATGTGCCGCCAACGTTATCCCAAGGATCAGTACCAAGTTGTTTTAGACCTAGGCTAACGCGATTGCGCTCACGGTCAAACTTCAATACTTTAACTTTTAGGTCTTGACCAACTTCAACAACTTCAGATGGATGCTTGATACGGCGCCATGCCATGTCAGTGATATGCAATAGACCATCGATACCACCTAGATCAACGAATGCGCCGTAATCAGTAAGGTTCTTAACGATACCTTCGATCTCGATGCCTTCTTCAAGCTTGTTCAATAGCTCTTCGCGCTCAGCTGAATTTTCAGCTTCCATAACTGCACGACGGCTAACAACAACGTTGTTGCGCTTTTGATCAAGTTTGATAACTTTGAATTCTAGCTCTTTGCCTTCAAGATGCGTGGTGTCACGGATAGGACGAACATCTACCAATGAACCTGGTAGGAACGCACGTACTGAACCGATATCTACAGTGAAACCGCCTTTAACTTTGCTTGAGATGATACCTTTTACGATTTCATCATTATCAGCGATTTTTTCAAGGAAGTTCCAAGTTTCAACACGTTTGGCTTTTTCACGTGAAAGCAAGGTTTGACCCATGCCGTTATCAACCGCTTCAACCACGACATCAACGCTATCGCCAACTTCAACTTCAAGTTCGCCTTCTTCGCTTAAAAACTCTTCACGAGCGACGATACCTTCAGATTTCAGACCAGTATCAACAGTGATCCAGTCGTTATCAATGGCCACAACAGTACCAGTGATAACCGAGCCACGCTCGATATCCAGACCTGTTTCTTCGATGCTCGCTTCAAATAGTTCAGCAAATGATTCCATTATGTCTACCTTTGTATAGCCGTATCCTGTCCAGCACAGTACGGATCAAATTTATGATTGCATAAAACGAGAATACTGGTTTTATATCCCATACAATCATATATAAAAACGTTTGTTGTTAGTAAGCACATAACTTATTAAACTCACTAGCAACAACTGTCTTGTGTTGCAATTTCTTATACTTTTACTTTTCTATCACTTAGAAAGAATATTTTTATCACTCTCTACATATTATTAGCGTCTACTACTGTGATTTTATACTAAAATCAAGCGTATAGGAAACTTTTTCATACTTACTAACTTGTTTTTATTAACTATTAAAGAAAATACCTTTATCCTGACAATGTTTTTTCACTTGTACATAAACTGCATCAGCATCTAAGTTAGAGCTATCTAGTAGTAGAGCATCTTCTGCAGGCTTTGATGGTGCAGTCGACCGATTCTCATCACGATCATCACGAGCTTTAATCGTCGCTAAAATCGCGTCAAAATCTGCCGTCTGACCAGCATTTATTAACTGTGTTACGCGGCGCTCGGCACGCGCTTCAGCACTGGCAGTCAAATACACTTTTACATCCGCATCTGGGAACACCACCGTTCCCATATCGCGACCATCAGCGACCAATCCAGAACGAGTTGCCATATCTTGTTGCAACTTTAGTAATGCTTGACGAACTTTTGGAAATACTGCTATTTGTGATGCATAGCCGCCCACGGTCTCATTACGAACTTGCTCACCAACCGCTTCATCATTCACTAAGATATCAACACGTCCTGACACATTGTTAGGTACAAAAGCAATCTCTAGGCGCTGCGTTAATACTAATACAGCCATCTCGTCAATGGCTTGGCTTCCGTCTGCCGCAACTAATCCCGCTTCAAATGCTTTGAGTCCAACGATACGATACAGAACACCTGAATCCAGCAGTTGATAATTCAATGCTTGGGCCAAACGCCACGTCACCGTACCTTTACCTGCCCCACTTGGTCCATCAATGCAGATAACTGGGTAGCGCAACACTGGCGCTTGCTTATCATTATTGCCAGCACCAAAGTTATCAAGTATAGCGTTATCAGCTGTAGAAACGGTCATAATACTCACTTAATAGTAGACGATACTGATACGGCTTAGTGCATGCTAGCTGCAGAACAATATTTACTTATTTATCAAACGCTTGACAATCAATTCATCATTTCGTCATCAAATAGGGCGATATTATAGCAAAGAAACCTACCCATCACTAGCAGCAAGACTGATATCTTGTTAATTGCTTATATTGTCTTTCTTTTTTGCCGCTTTTCGTCGTTCACGGAAAAAGGTCTTAAGCATCTGGCTACTATGCTCACGACATAAGCCATTATGTACTTCGATAGCATGATTATAAAAAGGTTGTATCGGCAAATTCATTTGACTGCCAACCATGCCTGCTCTTGGCTCGTTTGCTGCATAAACCAATCTATCTACCCGCGCATGAATGAGCGCTCCGATACACATCGTACAAGGCTCTAAGGTAACGTATAACGTTGTCTTTAATGGTAAACGATAGTTTTTTAAGCGCGCACACGCTTCTCTTAATGCGACAATTTCGGCATGAGCGGTCGCATCGTGACGCCCAATCGGTTCATTAAATCCTTGACCAATAATCTGCTGATCGTGTACCAGTATCGCCCCTACCGGCACTTCTCCACGCTCAGCACCTTGCCTAGCAAGTTTAAGAGCTATTTTCATCCAGCTCATATCTTGAAGTGACCAAAATGCGCTGGCTTGCATATCTTCAATAACTAACTGACTATTTGCAGTTGGATGTGGCTTCAAGCTTATATTCTGTATATGTTTCATTTATTTTGACAACTATTGCGGTAATTGCCAATCGATAGGCGTTTGCCCATACTGTACCAGATAATCATTGGTCTTAGAAAACGGCTTGGAACCAAAGAATCCACCACGATTGGCAGCAAGTGGTGATGGATGTACAGCGGTCAGAATAAGATGCTTATCAGTATTGATATATTTGCCTTTTTTCTGTGCTTTACTGCCCCACAATATAAATACGGTATGTTCTGTTTGTTCATTAACCACATCAATCACCGCATCGGTAAACTGCTCCCAGCCTTTATTTTGATGGCTATTTGGCTCACTTTCTCGCACGGTCAGAGAGCTATTTAATAGCAAAACTCCTTGCTGCGCCCAGTAAGTCAGGTCGCCATGTTTTGAGGGTGCGATACCAACGTCACTTGCCATCTCTTTTAACAAATTATTGAGTGAGGGTGGCTTTGGAATGGCTTTGGGCACTGAAAATGATAAGCCCATTGCCTGCCCTGGTCCATGATAAGGATCTTGACCTAGTATCACGACTTTAACTTGTGATAAAGGGGTCAGGTTTAACGCGTTAAATATTAAGGGTGCTGGCGGATAGATACTGTTTTCTGATTGATAGGCTTCTTTTAAAAACGCACGCAAGCCGTCCATATTGTTAGAAGTTAACTCGTCTTTTAACGCCGTTTTCCAATCTTCTGGCAAGCGCACATTGTCTAAAATTGCTTGTTTTTGCGCTGGCGTTTTTGGTGTTTGTTCATCGAATAATTCCATAGTATGTCCTTTTATATTTGTTATCGATTAGATAAATATTGAATGGGGGGCGTGAACCAATCTCGCACATGAGATCTAGTGATTTCATACGTTGGTTTTGTTATGAATTATAGCAATAAAAAAACGGCTACCACAGTAACATGGTAACCGTTGTTATTACATTAGTAGCAAAACTTAGCTGGCGAGTGACTCAGAGTCTGGATGTGGCTCATGAGTCTCAACGACCGTCAAGATAATACGACTATCTGCTGATCCTTTATCTGTAGATTTATAATCCGTCTTACCACTGTACTTATCAAGCTTAACAGAATCACCATCTTGCTCATCATTAGCTTCAGGCTCTAAGGTAAGATGTACTACCCCACCATTGACCAAATCACCAAACAAAATCATACTTGCCAATGACTTTTTGATCTCATCTTGAATCAGACGCTGCATTGGGCGTGCACCCATTAGGCGATCATAGCCTTTGTGAGCCAAGTAATCGCGTACTTCGTCATCAATCTCTAAGGTGACTTGTTTATCATCAAGCTGGACTTGTAGCTCAACCAAGAATTTGTCAACCACAGATACCACCACGGAGGTATCTAATGGGTTAAATTGGATGATGGCATCTAAACGGTTACGGAACTCTGGCGTAAAGACACGTTTGAGCGACTCCGTATTATCACGGCTATGGTCTTGCTGAGTAAAGCCCATTGAAGAGCGGCTAATACTATCAGCACCAACGTTGGTCGTCATAATCACAATGACTTGCTTAAAAATAGCCACACGAC
Source organism: Psychrobacter sp. TWP2-1-2 (assembly GCF_049896785.1). Classification (NCBI taxonomy): domain Bacteria; kingdom Pseudomonadati; phylum Pseudomonadota; class Gammaproteobacteria; order Moraxellales; family Moraxellaceae; genus Psychrobacter; species Psychrobacter sp. TWP2-1-2. The sequence continues at coordinate 16,310 of NZ_JAFCVA010000010.1, forward strand.
CATTGTTATCAGTCAACGTACCATGATCCATGACTTGCAATAACAAGTTGAAGACATCAGGGTGCGCTTTTTCAATCTCATCAAGCAATAACACACAATGTGGATGTTGATTGATTTTTTCAGTCAATAGACCACCTTGGTCATAACCGACATAGCCAGGAGGCGCACCAATCAAACGCGATGCGGTGTGGGCTTCCATATATTCTGACATATCAAAACGAACCAGTTCTACGCCTAACAAATTTGCCAATTGACGTGAAACTTCGGTTTTACCCACCCCAGTAGGACCGGCGAACATGAAGGAACCAATTGGTTTATCTGGTGCTTTGAGACCGGCACGCGATAGCTTAATGGCATCGGCTAAGGTTTCAATTGCCTCATCTTGACCAAACACTAAATGCTTAAGATCACGATCTAAGTGCTGAAGAATACTCTTATCATCACTCGATACTGACTTGGGGGGGATACGTGCAAGCTTGGCAACAATCGCCTCAATATCTGCCACATCGATTTTCATCGGTGGTTTTTTCTTAGCCTTGGCACTTTTTGACTCACTGAACGATTTGGCACGATCATTGGCTTTTGCAGTTTCTGCTTCATTCTGCATTTCACTATCACTATACGTGTCACCATCGAGACCCTCGGTATCAGCATCGATCTGTGCATCAAAATCTTGCTCTATATCCGCAATGAAGCTTTCTTCTGCATCAATATCATCAGCATCAGGAATCACGCCTAAACGCTTATAGGCGCCTGCTTCGTCAATCACATCAATCGCTTTATCTGGTAAAAAACGCTCGTGAATATGCTTAGCAGATAACTGAACGGCGGTGACCAACGCTTCATCGGTATATTCGACGTTATGAAATTCTTCATAACGAGGCTTCAGACCGCGTAAAATATCAATTGTATCGTCGACACTCGGCTCTTTGACATCAATCTTCTGAAAACGACGTGACAGTGCATGGTCTTTTTCAAACACTTGACGGTATTCGGTAAAGGTAGTTGAGCCGATACAGCGCAGCTCACCATTAGCAAGTGCTGGCTTAATCAAGTTTGATACGTCCATATTGCTACTCATTGACGACCCTGCGCCAATAATCATATGAATCTCATCAATAAACAAGATTGCATTGGGCTTTTTCTTTAGCGCATCAAGCAGTGACTTCATGCGTTTTTCGAAATCACCACGGTATTTAGTACCAGCGATTAATGAGCCAATATCAAGGCTATAAATCACACAGCCATTCAATGGTTTCGGTGCTTTATCATTAATAATCAACCACGCCAAACCTTCAGCGATAGAGGTCTTACCAACACCAGGCTCACCAACCAATAACGGGTTATTTTTACGGCGACGACATAATACTTGCGCGGCGCGCTCAATTTCAGGGCCACGTCCAATTAATGGATCCGTCTTACCTTCAGCCGCACGCTGGTTTAGGTTAGTCGCAAACTCAACCAAGGGATCTTTACTGGTTTTTTCTGAGGCACTACGGCGTTCACCCGTCATAGAAGCACGTGGCTCAGATGGCTCGTCTTTATCTTGACCATGCGATAAGTATTGGGTCAACTCAAGACGACTAATACCCTGCTTTTTGAGCAAATAAACGGCATAAGTATCGTGCTCTGAAAACATAGATACTAAAATATCTGAGCCTTCAACAAGGCGACCACCACCAATAGATTGCACATGGAAAATAGCACGCTGCAGAATACGATCAAAGCTTTGGGTTGGCTGCGGTGACTGCTCGGTGTCTGCGTCTACCGTTGGCGTATGCTTATTGATATAAGCTTCTAACTCGGTACGCAGCGTTGAAACATTGGCATTACAGGCAGTTAATGTATTGGCAGCGTGAGTATTCTCTAATAACGCCAATAATAGATGCTCAACAGTGAGGTACTCATGCGATTTTTGGCGCGCAAGTGTCATTGCTAAACGCAAAGAAACTTCAAGATGACGACTTAACATAACGACTTCCTACGGTTATACCTATCTTTATAATTGATAGCTTTATGAATGAGTTAGTAAGTAAATCAGGGCGACAGATGGATTGTTCAAGGGCTAAATCTGTATTATCAAAAGACAGCGCTAAATGATATTGACCATGTATTACTCAAATAGCAGTTCTATCTACTTGTCACCAATTAAGCGTTTTGATCACTCATACTTGCTTTTCTTTATCTCAACACGATACTTAAGAAGAGTCAATCTATTAACACAGACTAAAATGTATCAAGGCGTACTGCGCATCAATATTTATAGTAACGAAATAGCATGAAAGCTTCAAAAGCTGAGCAAATAAAGGAGAAATCGGTAATAGAATAATAAATGAGAGAATGAAAGATACAAATGACTTTTTTAAGCCATCAGCTGATTAAATTATAGAAAAATTCAAGTTAATAGGATGACTAGAAAATGATACGAGTGCAGCAATCATTTCTATAAAATTTAGACAGCTGTTTGATGTGATGACTTAATATAGATAAGGGTATATTAAAGAAAAATCAAGGTTAGGAAATTTTTATAATAAGGAATTTATGAGTGACTGCTTGGATACAGAGTACCTATCAAGCTCACAATGAGCGGTTTTTAGAGCTTTACAGGGTTTATAAACAATAAAACCATTGGAAATAATAAGATAAAAACACGAAAACAAGATAAAACTTTAAATTCATATTTACGCTATTTTCTTATTCGCCTTGATGTGGCTCAATCTGGGTCAATAATGGATAGCCTTCACGATGTGCCAGACTGTTTACTTTTTTGGCTTTGGTCTCAGCGATATCTTTCGGATAGATACCAGCAATGCCTTTGCTACTGTTATGAATCGTTAGCATAACTTCGACTGCCGAATCCATACTATGACGAAATTCAGACTGTAAAATATAAACGACGAACTCCATCGGCGTATAATTATCATTATACATAACGACGGCATACATAGGCGGCTTAGCCACTTCTGGCTCTGCAACCAGTACATCTGCTTGTGGCGAGGTTTCGCCGTCCGTATCACCATCTTGTGCACGATGAGCAGGTATAGTTGGAAAGTGCCAATCAGCAACAGTTGGCAACGCTTGCAATAGGGTTTGTTTTATCATAATTGGCATACAAATTAATGGTTATATTTATAACAGAATAAAGAGCGCTAACAGAGGTTGGCAAATGCAATGCTTATTATAGCGCTCTTAAATATGAATAGATTAAGGCTCAATCGGACTTTCGTCGACTTCAGGTAAATCTAAAAGTGATAGCGGCATATTATCAACTCGCTCGCCAAGCTTCCAATCATAGAGCTGCTCCACTTGTTGCCCGCCAGCTTGCAAGCTAAGCTTGACTTGTAACGGTTTAAAGCCTGATGGCATCATGAAACGACCACGAATACGAACGATACCGTCAATAGTATAAACTGGAGGATCTAGCGGCACCTCTACAAAATCATCGTCATTGAGCAACGTCAACGTTGGCTTTAGGCGTTTGGCTTTGCCATCGCTAGCAAGCATGCCTATATCGAAACCATATTCGAAGGCATTTTCAGGTAACGGCTCAATCTTTGCTGCTATTACTTGTAAAGGCATGCCGCCTTTGTCACGAAGGACATCAGCATATAATTCATTCAGTTGAGAGACTTGTCTATTCTCAACCGTTAGTTCTTGCTGGTTTTCACGCAACTCTTTGATGTTAGCCAAGCTAATCGCCAGCTCCTGCTTAGCAGTAGCCGCTTGATTGGCCGCTATTTTATGACTAAGACGTAAATCTTCAAGCGCTTCTGTTGCCTCAGTGCTATTGATCATCGCTTGCTTGGTTTCAGTTTGCATAGAATGAAAGCCACGCTGATATCCTAATTTATGACCGAATATCAATCCAACAATGGCAGTCACCAATATGACCACGACAAAGAGAGCCAACACCAATGTGGATGCCCCTTGTTGGGTACCACCTACCTTAGTTACTGAACTAGCATTGGTTTTAAGAGAATGCGGACTACGCTCTAAATGATACAAATCAGAGTCTTTGCACGATGAAGGTGCGGGCTGTGAGCAAAAGCGTCGTACAAGCTTGACACGCATTTAGACAATATCTCTTAACAGTAATGACAATATTATAGCGGAATTTATAATCAATACCTAGCACCATAAATGTGAATGATTTGACCACAGCTAAACATCTGCTACGGAACAATAGGTGCAAAGTTTAGACCCATTGTTTCATCGAATCCGAACATGACATTCATGTTTTGTACCGCTTGTCCTGCAGCGCCTTTTACCAAATTGTCTTGTACGACAATCACTGTCAATTCTGCACGTTCATTGTCTTGATGCACAGCAATGCGTAAACGGTTGCTGGCGCGGACACTACGGGTATCTGGATAAATACCTTTTGGCATGACATCAATAAACGCTTCTGATTCATAGCATGTTTCAAATATCTGCTGCCAATCAATAGCAGCACCCGCATCCGTCAGCTCAAGATGAATAGAGCTCAGCATGCCACGTATCATCGGCACAAGGTGCGGTAAAAAACGAATGCGATGGGTGAACTGGCTGTCTAATAACTGTGCCACGCCTTGCTCAATCTCGGGCAGGTGACGATGTCCTTCAACGCTATAAGCTTTAAAGTTATCAGTAGTTTCAGCATAATTAAGCGCAAGTGAAGCTTGGCGACCAGCGCCAGAAACACCAGACTTTGCATCGATAATGATGCGTGATTCCACCAATCTCTCTGCTTGCTTATTTTGCATATCGATTATTGGTTTCAAACCCAAAATAGCAGTGGTCGGATAACAACCAGGATTACCGACGACTAAAGCAGTGGCAAGTTTATCGCGATTCACTTCAGGTAAACCATAAACAGCTGTCTTTAGTAGCTCAGGACAAGCATGCGACTGCTGATACCAGTGTTCAAAATCGGACAGTGACTGCAAACGAAAATCAGCAGCCAAATCAATGACTTTCACACCGGCTTGCGTTAGCGCTTCTGCTTGCTTCATCGCTACGCCATGTGGGGTGGCAAAAAAGACCACATCACACTTTTGCAGCGTTGCAAGCGTCTCGTCGCCCAAGTCGCTAAAAACAATATCTGATATACCGCGTAAGCTTGGAAATATCTCATCAGCTCGTGTACCAGCTTCGCTACGCGAGGTTAGCAAATCAATAGATACTTCAGGATGCGCAGATAACAAGCGAATCAGCTCAATACCCGTATAACCTGTACCACCAACAATCGCTGCTGAAATCATAAGATATTCCTTTTTCTTTTACTTGGTAAATATCAGTATTTGTTAAACAAATCTTAGATAGAAAGATCGCTTATATACCTGAACTTTGTCATTTTTAGATTCTAGCGGCTTTAGATTTTATAATCGTGCACCGCATCGATAAATACTTTGGCATTGTCAGGATTGACCCACTGCGTAATACCATGACCTAAGTTTGCTATATAACCCGTCTTTTCGCCGCTTGCATAAGCACTATCAAGCATTGCATTTACTTCAGCACGAATCGTGGCAGGTGAACCATACAATGTTGCTGGATCCAAGTTACCTTGAATGGCTTTACTACTCTGTAGTTTTTTATGCTGTTTGGTCAATTGACGCTGACTTTCAGCCAATACTTGGCGTGCACGATCAATGGGCATCGTCCAATCTAACCCTAAAACATCGGCTTGACTATCTGCTTGCACATCCAACCATAACCCACCACCTTTGGTAAATAATACCACTGGTATCTGCGGATGGCGTACTTTTAATTCAGCGACGATACGCTTATTATAAGCATGAGAAAAATCAATAAACTGACGATGGCCAAGCGCCCCGCCCCAACTATCAAAAATCTGTAAAATTTGAGCACCAGCGACCACTTGTGCATCTAGATAATCAATGACCGAAGTGGCTAATTTATCTAATAATTGATGCAAGAAATCAGGGTTGCTATACAAAAATCCTTTAGTATAACGATAGTCTTTTGAGCTGCCGCCTTCAATCATGTAGGTGGCCAATGTCCATGGACTACCAGAGAAACCAAATAAAGGCACTTGACCATTTAGTGCTTTGCGGATGCTCGTCACCGCACGCATGACATAATCAAGAGAATCATTGGGTTCAAGTACTGGCAATCTATCTAAGTCTGCTTGCGTACGAATAGGATGTTTAAACTTAGGGCCTTCGCCCGCCTCAAAGTATAAGCCTAGACCCATAGCGTCAGGTATGGTCAAAATATCGCTAAATAAGATAGCAGCATCTAAATCATAACGGCGTAGTGGCTGTAAAGTGACTTCAGTAGCGCGGTCCGTATCTTTGCACAGACTCATAAAGTCGCCCGCTTCTGCACGAGTGGCCTTATATTCTGGTAAATAACGACCAGCTTGACGCATCATCCAGACTGGCGTGGTGTCTATTGATTCAAAGCGTAATGCCCGTAACAATCTGTCGTTCTTTAAAGGCGCAAATTCTTGCTGGATCGAGTTACTATTGTCTGAAGCACTCATGTACAAATCTCCAAAACAACACCGCATTCATGATTATCAATGAATACGGTGCTGGATAAAATAAGTTGAATAAAAGAATATTAAAACGTTTAGATAGCGACAACCTATGCTAAAAAAACCACAAATAATGAGGCATTAGTTAATAACAATTTATTGGTTAATATCCCTCGTGTTAAAAATCATAAGAATAATAATCATTAAAAGTATTTGTATTTTTTAGAGCGTCATTTGCCGTTAGTCTTTAATCAATAATATCGTGCTCATATTTGAAATCGGATGAATACCATCAATGGTCTACATGGTCAGCGCTAAATTATCACGGTGTACCATGACCACACGCTCTTCATTATTACCAAGAATTCTATCAAACTGCTCAGTACGCTCACGAGCCACTCGGCAAGCATCACGAGAGGAGAAGTTCACTTGTCCAACCGCTAAACGCTCGCCCGTATCTTGATGCACCACCTCAACCACGTCACCTTCATCGAAATCACCGCGTACTTCTACGACGCCGACCGGTAGCAAGCTCTTGTGATGCTCGACTACTGCTTTTGCTGCGCCTGCATCGACTATTAGAGTGCCTGACATACGTAAATGTGCGGCAAGCCATTGTTTACGTGCAATGATTTTGTCTTGATCATTGGTGGTCAACAAAGTACCGACCGCTTCGCCTGATACCACACGAGTGATAACATCATCGATAGCACCGCTCACGATAACGGTTGGACAGCCACCCATTGCAGCGAGACGACCAGCACGAATTTTGGTCAGCATACCGCCGCGACCAAGCTTGCCACCATCTCCTGCAATATCAAATAAGTAATCCGCCATCGCACGCTCTTGGCGAATCATTTTTGCATTAGGATTGTCACGTGGGTTGTCCGTAAACACCCCCTCTTGATCGGTTAAAATGATATATAAATCGGCATTGACCATCGCCGCTGCCATCGCGCCCAAAGTATCATTATCACCAAATTTAATTTCATCAATGGTAATAGTGTCGTTTTCATTAATCACTGGGAGCACGCGCCATTCTAATAATTGTGTCAACGCGCCCGTCGTATTGAGATAACGGCTACGATTAGACAAATCATCATGTGTTAGTAGCAGCTGCGAGCTTTGAATACCATGTTGGATTAATGCTGACCACCACGTTTCAATCAAACCCATTTGACCAATAGAAGCACAGGCCTGTAGTGCTGCTAATTTCTTCGGGCGCTCCTCAAGGTTCATTCGTACCACACCTTCAGCAACGGCACCTGACGATACTAGCAGTACTTCGACGCCTTGCTTGTGCAATTTAGCGATCTGCTTTGCCCACTCGTATATGGCAGTTCGATCCAGCCCTCGACCGTTATTGGTTAACAACGATGAGCCAATCTTGACAATAACGCGCTGAATATCAAAGTTGCGAGTTTGTTTAATAAACCTTGCTTCTTCGGTCGTGTTTTCTATGTCACCTGCCATATAAACTCCTGTCTCTCATGTGAATTGATTACGGGGATTGATCTAAAAAATTCAAGTATATCAGCTCAAGCGTGTTAGCTTAAGGAACATAAATGACCTCGACACCATCTTCGTCGTCATCGTCAAAATCAGCATCGTCGTCGCTTAAATCTACACCTTCACGAGCCGCTTTGCGGGCCGCACGATAGGCTTCACGCTGCGCCTCAGTGTTTAGACGTACTTCTACTTCTAAGCGCTCAAAACGGGTTCTTTGTGCTTCAGCGAAGATAGGATCTTCTAGTTCACGCTCACGCTCTAGTTCAATCTCATTCATTAAATGATATTTAACTGCATCAGTCCCTTCACCCATTAAGGTTGACGTGCGAAATACATCGCCTGTCCAATCAAGCTCGGCGACAATATGAGTACAAAGCTCATCTAACTCTTCATCAGGCACCTGATCAATTTTGTTTAATATCAAAATCTGGGGCAAGTTGGATAACTCAGGCGAAAAACGCTCAAGTTCATTCAAGATAACACGAGCGTTGGCTACCGGATCGCTGCCATCAATTGGCTTTACATCAACCACATGTAACAGACGACGAGTACGAGCCACATGTTTTAAGAAACGAATGCCAAGTCCAGCACCTTCTGAAGCACCTTCGATCAAACCTGGAATATCTGCCATCACAAATGAGCGATGACGACCGATATCAACCACACCTAGATTCGGAACGAGGGTGGTAAACGGATAGTCAGCAACTTTTGGTCTAGCAGCAGAGACTTGACGAATAAAGGTAGATTTACCAGCATTAGGCAAACCAATCAAGCCAACATCAGCCACAACTTTTAGCTCAAATTTAAGAACTTTTAACTCACCTTCAAAACCAGACGTCGACTTACGCGGTGCTTGGTTGGTAGAGCTCTTAAAATGGGTATTGCCCAAACCACCATCACCACCTTTGGCAATCAGTAACGTCTGACCAAGTTCAATCAAGTCACCCAACACTTCGTCAGTTTCAGTATCAACTACCGTGGTACCGATAGGTACTGGTAAAAACAAATCATCAGAGCCCTTGCCTGAACAGTTTCTACTGTGGCCATTCTCTGCTCGCATAGCATCGTGACGACGGGTATAACGATAGTCCACTAGGGTGTTGGTGTTATCCTCTGCAATGACGTAAATATCTCCGCCCTTGCCACCATCTCCACCATCAGGTCCACCACGTGGGACATACTTTTCTCGGCGAAAACTGGCGATTCCGTTACCACCGTCACCTGCTTTTACCGTTACGACGGCTTCATCAATAAATCGCATCTTACGTTCCTTTATTTACACTCTAGTTTATAGACTCAATAGCAGTCATATACTGCTTCTTTTGCCTATAGGTATCTTTTAAAAAATAGGAGACTTACGTCTATGTTGCTATATATCATTGCTTTATTTATGACAATAACACCCGATAACCAATTGGACTATCGGGTGCGGTATATATTAACTTAAAAAATCACATCTATTTGTCCATGCTAAAAGTGACTATTAAAGTACTTTCTTATAAAGAGTACCTCAATATTAAAAACTCACTACTGCTGTACAAATGTATTAAGCTGGAATCTGTGTATAACTGATGCCTGCCATTTGTGTGGCTAAACGTAATACTTGCGTACTATAGCCAACTTCATTGTCATACCAGATATAAACAATGGCATGATTGTCGGTCAAAATAGTCGCTTGGGCATCAACGATACCTACATGGGTATCACCAACAAAATCCGTCGATACCGCTTCGGTAGAATCTGTATAAGCAATTTGTGTTTGCCACTGACTGCTATTAGATACTTTACGCATAAACTCGTTTAATGCATCAGCATTTTCTGGTGCTGTTTTAAGATTCAAGTTTAAAATCGCTAAGCTGACGTTTGGCGTTGGTACACGGATGGCATTACCCGTTAGTTTACCACTAAGCTCTGGCAATGCTTTACCAACCGCTTTAGCAGCACCCGTACTGGTAATAACCATATTCAATACAGCACTACGACCACGGCGATCCGCTTTATGATAATTATCAATCAAGTTTTGATCGTTAGTGAATGAGTGAATCGTTTCAACGTGACCGTTTTCGATACCGTATTCATCGTTCAATACTTTTAACGTTGGGGTGATTGCGTTGGTGGTACAGCTCGCCGCACTGACGATGGTATCTTCACCGACTGTTTCGTTATTCACACCATAAACAACGTTTTTAATCTCACCGCCAGCTGGGGCTGTTAATAGGACTTTTTTCACACCAGTCGATTGCAAGTGCTTACCAAGACCCGCTTCATCTTTCCAGATACCCGTGTTGTCAATCACTAACGCATCATTGATACCGTAAGCCGTATAATCAATCTCGCTTGGATCTTTAGCGTAGATGACCTGAACAAAGCGACCATTGATAATCAAGCCGTTGTTTTCATCATCAACCACCACGCCACCAGCAAAGCTACCATGGATCGAATCACGCTCTAGCAATGAGGCGCGCTTGGCCAAATCGCCAGATGCCGCAGGACGTACGACGATGGCTTTTAACTGCATACCTTTAGCACTTGACGCTTGTGATAATAGCAGGCGAGTTAAAATACGACCAATACGACCAAAACCGTATAGCACGACATCAGTCGCCGGATTAACCGTAGTGTCATCAACATTAACTGCTTGAAGTGCTGCTTGTAAATCACTGTCATTAGCGATTAATTGACCAACATCAACCTGTGCAGACTGAAGCTTATCATTAGCCGCTAGCGCTTTAACCATGGCTAAAGTGTCAGCGATATCAATAGATTTAGCGTCTTGGTTACGCAAGGCTACTTTTTGATGCAATGCCAATATTTGACCAACTGACGTCGTATTTAACGTGTCACCGAACAAGGTCACTTGTACGTCTTGCTCATTATAGAGCTTATTCAATAGCCCCATCAGCTCAATCGCTTGTTGCTCTTGATTGTTGTAGTTGCTTAAGTGGTCTTGATGTAATTGGCGTAAGGTATCAGCGTTGCTCACGAGAAACATCCTTATGGTCAGTAATGTGTGATCAGTAAATGATAGAGAATACAGATTAGATAGATTATGTGTGGTCTACGCAATCACTCTAGTATGGCAACCGCACGATATCGGTGTCAGTTATTGATGTAGAGTATTGAGATCGCCTAGATTTTAGCCTAAAACGGCCTATTTTGCCAGTGATAACCGATCTGCTAGCGCTTATAAAGCATTTTATTGAGTTGTGCAGGTTATTATGAAAATAAAGGCAGCCAATTATGCTGCCTTTTTGTTTATTATTGCCAGTATCAAATAGTGGATGATAAAGTACCACTACTATTTAACCCAGTATCTAGTAAGTGATACTAATTATGGAATGAGGCTAACCGTTTGATTGGTCTGCGGGGTTAACTTAAATTCTTTTAAGTCATAGCCTTGCTGTTGAGCGATTTGACGATATTTGGCATAGGTTTCTTGAGTGACGTTTGGCGAACGCGCCAATAACCATAAATATTTTTTATCAGGTGTTCCTACTAAAGCGGTCTTGTAATCAGCATCACGTGCTAGTACCCAATAGTCGGCACGACCAACTGGCAACCAACGAATCCACGAGGGTAAAAAGGTGACCTTTAACTTACTGCCTGACTCATCAATAGGCTTAGCGATACCCTCAGAAGTAATACCAGAACCGTCTTTCTGTACGCATTTATTAGTGACTATGATACCTGAACCGTCGGTTTTTTCCGTATAATTAGCAGTGACATCACTGGCACAATTGCGCTGAAAATACATGGGCAAACGACCTATCTCATACCATGTTCCTGCATACTTTTTTAAATCAACGCTATCCACTGTGGTCGGTGTACTTGCAGACTTATGAATGATGGCATTTGGCTTAATTGACAACGTCTCTGTGGTGGTTCTATCCGTAGTGGCGTTAGCAGTTATATCAGCTGTAGCATTGACCGGTGGCGTCGCCGCATACGCTGAAAATGCGGCTAATGGTATGATAATAGCTAGGGCTATGCCCGTATGCTTGATAAGTCCATTCATAAATATACGCTCCGGTATTTCTTTGTATGATGAGTAAGTAGAGGTTGATGATGAATCAGTATTTTGCTTTGAATGGCGGTTCTGTCCAGATTCTTTTTGCACAGGAGAATTTATTGAACCATTTATCTTATCCCCTAAAAAATCTGATATTAACGGTTCTTTTTCGCTCAACTCTTGTGACCATTTATAATCGTTAGTGCAGTGACCACTATCCTTGGTACAGTAATCACTAACGAAATCACTGCTTTCGCTATGTTTTGAATCGCCGTCTTTATTATTGTTGCTGTTGATCATAGCAGACTCTTTTGCCCGTAGTGGGCTCTTATCGGCGCTTTTATATCCAAAATAGTGATCTTGCGAAGACGTTTTTTTTGCCAAATGGGTAGAATATTGGTCATTTAGATTATCATGGTTGTAGCTAGCATCGTTGCTGGCGTTACCTGTCTGCCGTGTACTATCCTCATTCAGATGATAGTGGCGCGACTGGGTAGTCTGCTTAGATTGAGAACCAGCTTCCTTTGTATCAGACCATGCTGATTGAGGTAACTTATTGGTTTTCATAGAGGTACCATTATTGATAGTGACTGTTAACTATTCTTCTTATATGCCCCATATGTACTCTCATCTTCTGTGCGTCTTCAACTTTTGAAAATATATTGAATGTAAAAGCTGGCGCTGCAAAAACCAAATATTATGAGAGGGCTTAAGAGGTATATTGATAAGCAATTCGCTTATAAGAATATAGAGTAAGTACTCTTTGTTTAGGTGATATATATTAATGGCAGCTCGACTATTAAAACAGTGTCGCAATGTAGGAAAAAGCAACGGTTTGTAAGTAACTATGCGTTTATGCAGTAGAATAAATACCGAATAAACACATAGTTACTGATTGGATAAATATATTAAAAATCAATTATTTGCCCTGATAGATGCCAATTAATGGCAATTCTGGTTCAGAACTGGTCAGCATTGGTGCCAACACTCCCTCTATTAGTTTTTTACTATTCAAAGAACTGTCGAATACCAGCAACACTGATACCACCATGCTCTAATACTTGATGAATCATCACAGGTGATAAACCACCCAAACCGATAATCGGCATGTCAGCCAATTGTGCCAATGCTGACCATGATTCCCAACCAAGTGGCACAGTATCAGGATGTGTATGGGTGACTAGTACAGGAGACAAAAAGGCGCCAATGACGGGCGGTAATTGCTGTTGTAACCGAGCATGAGCCAGTTTATTGGCAGCATCAATACTGGCGGCATCATGACAACTGACTATTAACGGATAATTTTTAGACAGCACTCTATCTTGTGTATCCTTCGACCATTGTAACAATGCGGTATGAGACAGCTGATTGGCAACGATTGAATTGGCAATGGTTGTATCTTTCATTGCTAGCGGCGCTTCAGTGGTTAGGGTCTGTCCATTGACATCACAAGGGACAATCGCCTTAATATCTGGACGCATATGCATCAACTGCGCTGCTATAGTTTCTGAGCCAGCTGCCTTTATTCGAATATATACCCAAGCATTGGCTGTTAGCTTGTTTTGATGAAAAGTCAGCCATGCGGCCATTGGATCAGGTGAGGCATCAAAATGCGTCAATGGATAGGTAATTGCTATCGTTGTTGGCACACTCAACCATTCGAGAATCGTCTGGTTAGCAGCGGGTAAATGATACTTTCCTGCTAATAAATCTGCCTTATTTACCCACGTTAGCGCCTGACCTTCTAGCCCATATTGGCGATGCTTATGCTCCTCATACTGCTGCGCGGTCAGCTCAACCTTATAAATCTGTAAACTGACCTGCTTATCACCATAATCATGATGCAGACGTCCAAGCTTGACCATCGTATTGTCACAAATCTCAATGCCTGTCTCTTCAGCGACTTCCCGAATTAACGCCTGCTCGGCGTTTTCATTAATTTCTATTTTGCCACCTACAAATTCATAGCGATTGCCTTGATGCTGGGCGGCGTTTCTAAATCCAAGTAAATATTGGGCTTTATGATGAATGACCGCAACTGCCACGTTTACGATACGTACTTTTTCGCTGTTATATGAGCCACCAACGTGGTTGTCTGCTTCATTTGGCATCGGCGTCTCCTTTATTACTGTTTTTTTAAAGTGCGATTTGATTGGTTTATACCTTCAAAAAACCAAGTCGATCTAAAACCAAACTATTGATTTATAATAACAATCAGCTAATTTTTATTTATTTAAATTTCATTTACAACAATTACTGTAGATAAGTTTACACAATGACTGCATTTTATTTTATCAATTACCTTGCAAAATTCTTCAATGTAAATGATAATTATTATCGTTAAAGATAGTTACTGTATCGCCATTACTATTCAGCCATTTTTTATCAAAAGGAATTTACTATGAGCATGGTTATCTCTCGTTACTTGAATTGCCGTGAAAACCGTTTACCAACTTTGCAATCACAACACTTATTTGCACTCACTAAAGAAGTGCGTATCGAGCATGAGGGTGAAGAGTATCGACTACGTTTGACACGTAATAATCGCTTAATCCTGACTAAATAGATTAATATCATTGATCATCAATATTAGGGCGTGTCCTCATTTTAAAAATGGTGATAAAAATGAGATAAATTGCCGTCAAACAAGGAAAATAGCGCCGATAATATCGAGATATTAGTCAGCTATTTGACGCAGTTTAGCAAGATTTAGCCATTTTAAACCCATTTAGATGACTATCGATTGAATTGAGGACATGCTCTAGCCTACCTATAAAAAAACGCCTTCATTCGAAGGCGTTTTTTATTGGATAAAACGATGCGATTTAGAACTGCCAACTGTAAACCACATCCACCGCGTTTTCTGCTGCTGAGGTTGCCTCTACATAAATACGTCGAGTTAACTGATAACGAATAGATAAGCTATTTTGAGCATTAAACACCCCTACTCCGTAGCGTATATACAAGTCAGGCGTCACGTAACCAGTGACATTAACGTTGGTATCTTCACTACTGCCTGAGGCATCAACGGTCAAGCTCTGAAAACCAAAAATCTGACCGATTTGATTGGTTAGATTACGCGTGCCACTCAGTCCAAAGCTTAAGCCCGCGGCGGCTAGGTTATTCGTCACTTGCGATTTAAAGCCTTGCTCACTGATTTGGGTGGCGCCCTTGTTATTAATTCGACCTGTCACCAAAGCATTCATCGCCTGCTGTTGGGTCAAACCTGCATTATTAAAGACAATAATATTGGGGCTTTCTGTATTGCCTTTGACACGGACACCTACGGTTTTGCCACTGATCGTTTTAACCGCCTCAATACTGAGGTTAGGTTTCATCACATCACTGTTAAAGCGCACTTGTCCGTAGTTAAGCTCTAGGTTCTGACCAAAAGCGTTGATATTGGTACGACGTGATACTTGCACCACCCCTTTTGCACGCATGACACCCGTGCCATTTTGAGTGATATTAATCGCACCAGCTAAAGGAATAACGGCACCAAAACCACGGAAGTTGATATCATCACCCAAGTCGACACCGATATCCGCATTGATTGACCAAGGTTTCGATATTGCCAATACCTCGTCTATATTGCCAATGAGACGACGATCAAGAACTACTGCATCCTCGGTTTGAGTAATGATATCTTCGCTGGCTTCTGGCGGACGAATGGTCGCTGACGGTACGCTGACCGCCCCTTTAATATCAACATAGCGATCGCCTGGACGCACGATGATATCAATATCAGGATTGATTTCTGCCACTAACAATGGTGGCTGGGTAATCACCAAACGCTCGCCGCTGACGCTAAGCTTGGCTTGGAGTTTTTGTTGCCAATTAACTGTCCCAGTCAAAACCCCTTTACCCGTACCACTGCTAAAGGTTCCATCAATAGTCGCTTGCGTGCCACGAATTTTGGCGTCAGTATTTACATTGGTTAAATTAATGGGCAAATCAAGCATCGCAATACGGCCATTAGCAAGTTTCACATCGCCATAGAATTGCGGCTTATCTAATGTACCGCCCAATCCTCCTGCCATCGTGACATTGCCCTCTAGCACTCGCATACCTGGGAAGAAAGGCTTGAATATCGCAAGGTTAAGCTCATTCAATACCAAAGCGCCCGAAATTGGCTTAGGCGTCTTATAAGGATCAACGACCACTTCCGCATAGCCACGCGCACCGCCACCAGTGTTGATGTCGGTACGTAGTTTGATGCCCTCAGGGACGGACAATGCAATTAGTGAGACCCGCTTATAAGGCAGAGTGACGGGTAAACTATCACCATCTTGAATCAAGCCGATTTTGCCGTTGTCTGAATACAGTGTGGTATTAATCGTCGGTGGACGACCACGTTGCCAGCCAACAATCGCCTTACCATTAATTTTGCCATGCCAGTCGATATCTTTGGGTAAAAAGACCGATAGTAATGACGTATCTAGATTTTGTAAGGCAATATTCACCTCACCTTTATCAGGTGACGCGATTAAGTTTTCACGTAAGCATACCTTGCCCGTTTGATCGGTGGCTTGCCAGCAATGCGCTGCCAACTGTACTTTTAAATCGTTATTATTGCCATTTTGATTGTTGGGTAAATTAACAATTAACTGCGCTGGCTGTAACTGATTTAAGGTCGCATATTTAGATTGAACACGGCCCTTACCGATGACGCCAGACCAGCTCAGTTTATCCCGATTGAAGCCGCCTTTAAGCCTTGCGCCAATCGTGAGCTGCTCATTGGCAACGTCAAGATTGACTACATGCGCTTGCTCAGTACCATTAAAAGTCGCTTTAACGCTTTTAAAACTCTGTCCAGCTGCATCTAAACCTTCAGCGGTGATAATAAGCTGACTTGGGCTGTTTGCTAAATTGACCAGCTTACCGCGCACGCGACCTTGGCGCAAAATAAAGCCAGGCAGCGCAATCCGCTCACCAACCAAATCGATATAAATGGTTGGCAGCGCTTGTCCTACTGGCTGTGATAAGGTCGCACCGCCAGTGACTTTGCCAGCCAATTTATCTGACAACTGATCCAGACTGGTGATATTAATTTTGGTTTGTAATTGCTTAGCATTGCCATTAGCAGTGACATAATTATCACCCCACCGTAGCACTAAATTATCTGCGTTTAGGCTGTCTATCAAGGCATTTACTTGCTTATATTGCGCCTGTGCATCTTGCGTTTGTAGACGCTTGAAATAGCTTGCCAAATCTTTTGGCAGACGCATCTTAGCGGCTAAGCTACCTTTGGCACTAAGCGGTTGACCCTTTAGCATACCTCTTAAATCAATTTTTTTGATATTAATGATTTGCTGCGAGTCACTCCAGCGCCCATCCGTATCGATAGTGCCGGTGATAAGGCTTGGAGTATCTTTGAGGAAATAACCAATATTAAAACGATCCATCACTGCGTCAATATCCCACGCAATGCCTTGACGTACATCAACCGTCCCTTTGGCATCAATACTGCCTGCCGCGCCCACATGACGGAAACGCTTGATACGAATCAGCTGGTCATCGCCACTGGCATCGATGGTCAGCTTGCCCGCTGGCAATTGTTCAGCATCTAGCACTCCATCGAAATTCACCGCAAAACGTTGCAGTTTGCCTGCGGTATTTTTACTATTCTTAGGCGCAGTTTGCCACTCGCCACTGGTTTTTAGATCACCTGTGATAATCGCTGGATTATTGGGCAAGAAATAACCCAAATTAAATTTATCAAAGCGACCATCTATCGTCCAGCCGATATTTTTACGCAAATCGATGACGCCCTTGGCATTCACTGCGCCCGCTTCACCATTGTAATTGAGCTTACGAATACTGATAAAATTTGGCGTGCCAGCCGCATCAATAGATAGGCGTCCTTTTGGTACATCTGCAGTATCGACTTGACCATTGAAGCGCGCATCGAACATAGAAAGCTCGCCACCAACGATATCGATTTTGGCATCACCCGCACCCGTTATGCCAATAGCACGGCCATCTTGAGTCGCATCAAGTTGCGCCTGCAAGTCGGTATTGCTTAAGGTAATAATATGACGCTGACCACTAACGCCACCTTTAGTAATAGTCAATAAACGACCACGCGCGCTGACACTACCTGTTAGGCGCTCAATCGGCAAATCACTGCGATACTGTTTGGGTAATAATCCATTGGTACGCGCATCTATCTGCCATGTGAGCGGACGCTTTTTATTTGCCAATTGAATCTGCCCAGTACCTGATAAGTCGCCCACAACCCCTTTATAATTCAGGCGATTGATGTCGATGACATCCCCAGCTTTGCGCACGCGCACATCATAGTTGCCTTTAGGAGCGGCATTCAATTCATTAATGACCGCATTGGCATCTACTGATAACCGTGAGCCACGAATGATGACATCTGCCTGTCCACGCGGACTATCAATATTACCGATATTAGGCACATCGCGGCGGATTAGGTTTTGCCATTTGGCATCGATATACCAAGGCGCTACCTGTGTCGACTTCGCTGACGTTTTGCCTTGGACGATATTAGCATTCACATGCTCGCCATCACGTTGACGCAAATCTGCATCAAGCTCTATGTTACCAGTACTGTTTTTCTGCTGATAATGTAATGACAGTCGACCATTCAGCTTTTGCGGTGCATATGCTTTGAAATCAGCATAGTCATCAGGAATAACGCGGCGAATATCAAAATTGCTACCTGTCGCTCGTACTTTTGCATCAAAGCTGTCTTGCCAATCTAAAATACCTTGCAGAATTAAATTTCCAGCTGGCACCTGAGCATCTAAGCGATCAATACGTAACTGACTGTTTGCAATAACGGCGCGACCTTGATAGTGACCGGACGGAATGTCTTTAGCCGTCAGCTCAGTATTGATACGCAGACGTATTTCAGAGATCACCCCTGTCGCGGTAGCAGTACCACTTTTTAAACGAATTTTTTGGCTTTCCGCATAAGGGATCAAAATATCATCCCATTGCAATTTTGCCTGGAACGGCGAATCCTGATCCAATCCTTGGACAACAAAATCACCGCTCACATCGCTGTCATTGTAGCGACTACGAACTTTACCGACCGTACGTTTTAGCGTCCCTGTTGCTGTGATATTCAATGGATCAACGTAGGCTTTTTCTAGCGCACTGACTTCTGCAATCGCGCTTAAATCTAGCGGATAGTCACCTTGTAAATCAATTTCACCTTGTAAGGCACTGATTTTGACGATATCAGCATATTGTAAATCGCCGCGACCAACCGTTACCATGCTACCGACCCATGTCAAATCACGGGCAACAATATCATGCACAACAATGGGTTCTTTGGTCACTTGTTTATAAGTAATATTTTTTATTTTAGCGTGATCAAAGCGTAAGTTCACTGGTAGCTGTAACGTTTTATAATCGAACGGCTCACCCGTTGGTGGCTTGTTATTGATAATCTCAATGGTTTGTATGTCTGCATCACGCAGATGCACTTCTTTGGCAAATATGGCACGCCAGCCTATCTTGACGTAAGCTTTATCAACCAATACTTCAAGGTCTTCAGTCGCCTTGATATCGATATCAGTGACCCAAATACCATCACGTAAATTACCGCGACCATATTTAAAATCAATGCCCGTCTCAGCACTGACTTTCTCTAATATAAACTTCGTACCCGACTCTGTGCCCATTGCGTAAAAAAACACAGCAAACATGATGGCCAGCACAATTAAAATAAGCACGAGTAATTTGAGCAAAAATGACAGCGGATACCAACGTCTGACGGCACGAGCGTCACGCTGTGCTGGATCTTCATCTGGTGCGTTATTAGGCGGGGTATTTTTTGTCAGCATGACACTCAACTACGTTAAAGAATGGTCACCGGCAATCGGCACGATAAATAAGAAATACAACGGATATTGCTAATAGCGCGTATTGAACCTGTCTCTATGTCACTAACGGAGACGACTTAATAATGTTCAATACGCGCTAAATGATGTCACTACTGGATTACATGGCTATAAAGGCGAGCCAATAAAGAAATGCAGTCTAACTGGTATGCTTTCTTCTGTCACGCCAGCAGCCACATCAACTCGTACCACACCGACTGGCGATGCCCAGCGGATACCAACACCGACGCCGACCTTTGTCTCAGTCTCGAAGTTTTTGTCGTAAGCATTACCCACATCAGTGAAGAATGCCCCACGGAATCCTGGTTTAAATTCATAGTTATACTCTGCACTACCAACCGCAAGCACTTGCCCACCAGTCAAATAGCCCTTGTCGAGCGGTGACAAGCTCTCATAGTCATAACCACGAATACTTTGATCGCCACCCGCAAAGAAGCGTAATTTATAAGGCACATCATAAAAATCATCTGCCCAGATGTAGCCTGTATTCAGACTGCCCAGTACTTGATGCTTTTGCTCATCGCCAAAACTATAAATGCCGCTGACACCTGCGCGAATGATTGCCATATTAGTGTCGCTAAGGGCTTTATCAGCCCCTGCTTCAAGCGAGTAATACTGACGCATACCGCGAGTCGGATTGGTCACGCTGTCTACGTCGGTTTTGTTCATACCATAACCAAATAGCAGCGCTTGCTGCTTAGGCTTAGAAGAAGTAAAGCGAATAGGTAGATCGTCCAACTCTGTTTCATCGACCCCAGTCTCTAGCTCATCTAAACGGTAATTCACAGAGTAGCTGCGATTCCAGCCACTGTCACGGCGAATATTACGCGCCAATGCTGCTTTTAGCGTCGTAGTAGATAAGTCAAAGTTGCCTTCACCTTGGTCGATGACCTCTTCTTCATAGGTAAGACGCGCATCTAATTTATCGTTAAGTGGATGTTTCCAAGGTCGACTGGCATAAACAGCGACGTTTTTAGTAATTCTGGAAACTTCGGTCTCTGCACCAGCTTGATAGCCTTTACGATTGAGCAAATTATAGTCTATTTTTGCCGTCGCTCGCACGCCCGTATCTGTGCCGTAACCAAGACCTACTTGGGCATCGCGCGGCTTACTTGAAGAGACAAAAACATACAACGGTACTTTTTTACTTTCTGCCACTTGTCGCGGTGTTTTTCGACCAGCCAGCGTTGGTGGTACAAAGTTTTCATCAGTGATTAAGCTTTCTTCATCAGGGAATATTTTTTGCGCAATATTACTGATGCCGTCGCTTATTTTACCCAAAAGATTGTCCGCTTCTTGGTCTTTTTCATCCAATACACGGTCATTTGGTAAGCGGCTCAAACGCTCTGCTTTTTGTTTGATAGCTTGTAGTTTATCAAGTGTAGCTGCATCAGCTTCAAAATCGATCGCCGCGATGTCGGCGGGATTGACTGTTTCACCGCTATTGGCAGTCGTATTACCCTCACTCTCTGCGTTATTTTCATCACCATCATCAGCGTTATTGTCTTGATTAACACGGCTACTATTAGAAGCAGCTGAGCTTTCAGCACCATTATTACCCGCAATGTCTGAGGCGCCATCACTATTAATATCGTCGTCGAGTGTGCCGCTATTATTGGTAGGCGTGTTATCAAAAGCCAAAGTACTGGCTTCACTGCGTTCATCTGGAGGCAATATCGACTCAACGTTGACCGTATTAAAATAACGAGTCGCTGATAAGTCATTACTAAACTCGGTCACCGCTGGACGATAAAAAGGATCACCGGGCTTAAAGTCAAACAACTGTTGTAATAGTGGCAACTCAACAGGTAGCTTGTCAGGATCTTGGGTTAAGGTGTTGGTTTCTTCATCGTATGTAAAAAACACAACGTCATCAAACTCATAACGATCACCAGTGTTGTAGACCAGCGACACATCTGCTGTATTATCTGGCAAGATAATATCAACGGATTTGTTGAGCCAATATTGATCAAAATAGCCATAAGTATTACTCAGCGACTCAAGGGCCGCCTTGCTATCTTTATAAACACGGTGATTGAAGATATCGCCTACTTGTGGCGGCAAGTCTTTTTCAAGTGCTGTATATTCTGGTTGTTCACTGCCTTCACCGCGAATCTCAACAATACGGCTGTCCACACGTACCGGCTCGCCCAGCTCTTCGATAATGACATCGATCGTGTCAGCATTGCGCTGACGTAGGCGTAACGTAATATCATAGTAACCCACTGCTTGGGCTGCCTCTAATGCTGTT
The DNA here is from genome assembly GCF_049896785.1 of Psychrobacter sp. TWP2-1-2. Lineage (NCBI taxonomy): Bacteria > Pseudomonadati > Pseudomonadota > Gammaproteobacteria > Moraxellales > Moraxellaceae > Psychrobacter > Psychrobacter sp. TWP2-1-2. The sequence continues at coordinate 38,437 of NZ_JAFCVA010000010.1, forward strand.
TGGCGAAGGCGTGGCAAGGCGGCCGTAAAGTCGGTAACTGACTGAACCGTCGTATCATCAAGGGCAGCCTTGATGTTTTTCATGGGCTGAACGTCATTATCCGCTTTGGTGAGCTTTGGCTTACCATTGACAGTACCTTCAGCGGTCGCTTGCCGTAGATAAATTGTAGTATCTACATGTGGTAATGCCATCACACCTGCATTGAATAAACGGTTATAAAGGCGTTTCACGATATTGCCTTTATTACGCGCCATTGGCTTGGGCTTACTGGCTTGTTCGATACTCTGGTTTATTCCCTGAGAGTCCGCTTGATAATCTGGCAAGTAGTCATCAGGATTGATGATATCTGACGTTGTACCATCTTCATTGGTCTGATCACTGGCATTGGCAACAATCTCATTATCGAAAGTACCGTTTCCATCCACGCGCCCACTACTGACAGAGTCGCTAACATCGATCGGACGCGACATAACTTCAGCCGTCTGTGCGCTTTCAGCGGCGCTCTCATTCCTACCTAATGTCTCAAGATTGTTAGGAGTTGGCAGATTGGTTGCATCCAAATCCACATCTAAACCAATAGGCGGGGTTGTATCATCTAATGTAGCAATTGGCGTGTCAAAATCGCGATCGTTATTGCTGATATCACTATTGTTATTAATAACGTTGGTACTATTAACGTTACTGCTATTAACGTCCGTACTATTATTGATGTCATCAATATCTTGGGCATTCTGCATGTCCATCGCAGCCAGCTCGCGATCAATCTCCTCGGGCGTCATCATCTGATAACCCTGCTGCTGTATGGCTGCAGCTTGTTGCAACAAGTCATCATTGGCGCTATTGGAAAGATCGAGCTGAGCATCATTTGCGCCAGCCATATTATCCATGGCATTTGCCTGAGAATTGGCCATGTCCTGAGGCTGAGCAGCTGGTTTTTTAGCGCTTTTATCGTGAGCATCAGACTTCTTAATGCCTAGGCTTTGTTCGCTGTACTCATCCAATACTGACTGATCGATAATGCCCTGCTCTACTGCCTTTTTTAGGCGCAATGCATCCAAAGCGATATCGAGCTGAGTATCATCATCTGACAGTGTGGTCGATTGATTGCTGGTTGATTGATTGCTGGTTGATTGATTGCTGGTTGATTGATTGCTGGTTGGTTGAATATTTGATTGATCGACAGCTATTTGATTGCTCGTAGGTGGTTTAGGAGAACTGACATTATTTGTGGTATCAGCCAATGCAGCAGGTGCCATACCGAAACCCACTAGGCTGGTCGCTAGCGCAGTGAAAAGTGCTGAACGCGTAAAATGAATGCGCGGCGCATTGCCATGAGTTGTCATAGCTGCTGTACGACGTGTTTTTTGAAAACGGTCACTCTGAAAATCTTGAATTTTAATATCCTCTCGAACATTATCCGTATCACACTGCATCATCGATACATTGCGCGCGAGCGTTGAAGGCTGGTGTTTCATGTGTATTTCCTATCACCTCACGCGGCACAATATTATGAACGATAACAATCGCCTAGTCTTACCGGTGAATAAACTTATAGCCGTTGGCTGAATTATGGTTTACTGTCTTGCTTTGGATAATGACCGTTTATAACGCAAACCTTGGTGTCAGATTAGCACCATGTTTTTATCAAGATATGGACATGCGTGAGTGGTAGCAAGCCTTTGCCATTACTCACACCTCGCGACGTAACCATGCAAAATTTACAAATCATAACTTAGATAATTATGAAATCATAGCGTCGAGCGCATGTATTTTTACCAAAGCCTTGCTATTATACGGCTTAATATTGATAAAACCTATGCTATATTTCGATAAGTTTTTGATACTGTTAATAATTATATCGATAATTACTTTCACTTTAAAAGCGGTATTCAGCGCTTTTCTTTGATCTAGCAACCGCGACCCGTCTGTAGGAATTTTCATGGCCAATCAGTTTCAATTATTTAAGCACCGCCGTTTTAGCGCCATGTTTTTTACCCAGTTTTTGGGCGCGTTTAATGACAATATTTTTAAGCAAGCGCTCATACTGGTTTTGACTTACACCGCTGCGAGTCAGTTGGGCATGGAAGTCAGTATTTTGAATAACTTGGCCGCGATGTTGTTTATTTTGCCCTACTTTTTGTTTTCTGCACTGGCAGGACAAATCGCGGATAAATTCGAAAAATCAAAACTCACACGATTGATTAAATTGCTTGAATTCGTGATTATGGTGATTGCGGCAGTAGGGTTCGTGTTTGAGTGGTACGCATTGTTATTTGTTGCGTTGTTTCTCATGGGCACTCAATCTACGTTTTTCGGGCCTATTAAATACGCCTACTTACCACAAGCGATGAAAGAAGATGAATTGGTTGGTGCTAATGGTTTGTTTCAAATGGGGACATCGTTAGCGATCTTGCTCGGTATGATTATCGCGGGTGTTTTAACTCAGATAGCGCAGCCGCTCTATTGGATAAGTGTGACCGTATTGGTCATCGCCGTATTGGGTTATTTTGTCGCACGATTGATACCCCACATGCCAGCGATGCAGCCAAACCTAAAAATCAACTGGAACATTGTGACCACTAGTGTGGCGACGGTGCGCTACTTATATTCATTGCCTTTTTTGTTCTTTGTCATCCTTGGTAATAGCTGGTTTTGGTTTTATGGCGCGACGTTTTTGACCCAAACGCCAGAATTCAGCAAGGTCATCTTACATGGTGATGAATCAGTGGTTATTTTCCTATTAACCTTGTTTTCTGTTGGTGTGTCGATTGGCTCATTATTATGCAAATCACTAACCAAAAACCAAGTCAGCTTACGTCTTTTGCCCTTTGGTATCGCGGGCTTAAGTATTTTTGCGATTGACTTATACTTTTCGCTGTCAGGACTGAATATTAACGTTACTAGTGAGGCGTTACTTGGTATTAGCGATTTATTTTGGATGAGTGGCAGCTGGCGCGTGTTTGCTGATTTATTTTTTTTGGGCTTTAGCGGCGGTTTATACATCGTACCGTTATATGCCTCTATGCAGGCCTATGCACCCAAGAGCCACCGCGCGCGCGTCGTTGGTGCCAACAATATCTTTAACGCGATATTTATGGTCACCTCAGCGATTTTCTCTATCGTGATCTTGAACGCTTTGGGATTCAATTTACCTCAGCTATTTTTAGTGACAGGATTCATAAACATTGCCTTCGGTGCCTTTCTATACAGTAAACTCAATAAGCATATTAAAAATGCAGTCATCCAAACGCACGATGAAGTGGCTCCATAAGTAAGATTGACATGCTGCTATAGCAATCGGTGTGTTATCAAACGAATAATATTGATGCTGATAATTTGGATTGTTTGCTATAGTAATGTCTATGCGTTAATCACTATCATTATTTTAGAAAAACGGATAATGTTTTTAGCAGAACAGATAAGTTTAATTTTTTGATCGTATTTAAGCCATCAGGAGTGAATCATGGCCCTGCGTCCCTTATCCAAAGTCGACCAATTATTACTTGGGGTCGATAAGGCATTACGAGCTGTCGTACCACATTCAAACCCTAGCACTCGTCCACTACCAGTCAGCAGTGACGAGATTCCTGAGCTCACTATCACCGAGGCGCGACATGTTGCCGGATTGATGCGTATCAATCATACTGGTGAAGTATGCGCGCAAGGTCTGTATCATGGTCAAGCATTTGCCGCCAAAGACAATGGCGTCAAGCAAGCCATGCAACAATCAGCCGAAGAAGAGGTCGATCATCTGGTCTGGTGCGAGACGCGATTAGACGAGCTTGGCAGTCATGCCAGTGTCTTTACGCCATTATGGTATGGCATGTCTTTCGGTCTTGGCGCAGTCGCGGGTGCCATCTCTAATGAATTTAGCTTGGGATTCGTCGCAGAGACAGAAGCTCAAGTCAGCGAACATTTACAAGACCATATCACCCAATTACCAGAGCACGATAAACGCTCGAAAGAGATACTGGCGCAAATGGATATTGAAGAGTTGCATCATCGTGAGCTGGCATTAGCAAGTGGCGGCGCAGCGTTATCACCGCCTGTACGTCATACTATGCGCTGGATGGCCAATCGCATGAAAGCCACGGCATATCACTTGTAATTGCCATCTGTGATAGCAGATTTTGAGCGATAGGTTGTGATGATAAGTGTGTTGTGATGGTAAGTGCAGTGCGCTTTATTATTGATATTGCTCTCATTTACCCTGCTGTCGCTGGCATGACGTACACGCTATCGCGTTACTATTAACAATCCTACTACTGATAGCGCTCAGCTGAATTTGTTAGGGTATTAAAAATTTGTATGATTTTGCCGCAAAGACATGAGCTAATAACCATTCAATTGCTAAATAACAACTAAATAACAACTAAATAAACTAAGGTAACGATTTTTATGAAAGCCATCAACCAATCGACTCTCTCTGCCCGTTCGTCTAGCAAGTCGCCTAAACTGGCAACTCTGACAGCACTGGCAACAGCTTGTGCCATGCTATTATCAGCGCCTGTCAATGCGGCAGAAACCAATGCAGCAACAGATGCTGCAAAGACCGATACTGCTGCCACATCGGTGCCTAGCGCTATGGATTCTAGCAAACGTGTGATTCGCCTTGCTCGACCGACTGCGGCTAGTACAGCACAAGAGGGTACTCCATCAACTTCACCGACTGCGGCAGTGACAGCCAATACTCAACCAACTGACCTTCAAAGCAGTAGCGTTCCACAAAGCGCTCCTTTGCCAAATAATGCTCAGCCGTATCGTGCACCAATGAGTACATTGCAACCACAAGATGTTGTACCAGCACCAAAAATACCTGAGTTCACTGGCACCACTCGAGTTTATGAGCCTGGTCCATTGACCGCTACTGGTGTCGACCTGCGTAGTGGTCAGCTTGCCAATATACCAACGCCGCAAGTGCAATTGTCAGACGTAAGCTTTGTACCGACTGTGTTGATTCCTCAGCAAAACGGTAATAACAACGATCAGCTAGACGTGAGCTTGCTTGATGATTTCATCGAAGACGTCTCACCTAATGCCCGTCATTACCCACCAAACTTCCCTAACCGCTCACAGCGCCATTATACGCGTGAAAAAATCAAAGTATTGGCTGAATGGATACAGCCTTATGCTGAATCACCAAATGCCTCTTATGATGTATTGATTCGTGCCGCTAAACTCAATGGCATGGGACGTAACTTAGATTTGGGATCAGACTATACGATACGTGGTGGAAAATATGTTGACCGTGCCATTAAACTGCAGCCTGATAGCGGCGAAGCCAACTTCTTATATGGCATGATGTTGTCAGAAGGCGGCGGCTTCAAAGAAGGTCAAAAATACCTAGACCGCGCAGTGTCTCTTGGCTATACCGAAGCAGAGCAAAGCTTGGCGCAGTCAGACTTGTTAAGTGATCGCCGCGATAACGCACTAGAGCGCTTACGTCGTCTTGAACAGAAAAACCCTAACAATGACATCATTCGTCAGCAAATCAAACTTATTGAAGAGGGTAAATTTTACATTTGGGATATACCTGCGCCTGACATCAATGTTAAGCCTAGTGCTTAACATTGATTGGGTGTTTAAATGTCATTAAGTAAGTTCACCAAATTCCATGATTGCTCCATAAGCTAGATTGACTCGACTAAGCCCCTGACTTTATATAGAAATTACTTCAATATAGAGTCAGGGGCTTTTTTATGTCTAGCAAAACTCCATTGAATCCAACTTGCTGTCTACCTTATTTAAATGCGTGTTCGATTCAATTATCGAAGTTTAAACCGTATTTTTGAAATTTAAATAAAATAGTTTAATGCGAAAAGTTACGCTACACTTCTTCTTATAAATTACTGACTCAATCATGCTTTTACGACTAACTGGACTCACCTATGACTTTCGCTAGCCCTATCAAAAATATGGTGACGCATGCTAAGAAAACCCCATTTTCGATCACATCAGTCGCCTTGATAGCCGCGGTAGCATTACTACCTGCGTGCAGTACGGTATCAGTGAATAAGCAAGCGTCAGCGAAGACGATTACTGCGCAGCGCGGTAACATCGTCACCACCAAGAAACTAAGCAGTGATACGGCATCAGCGCTCTTATCGGCAGGGCTCAATGAGCAAGCCTGTATGCAGCAGTTTGATTTATGCCTCACTCAGCTTACTGACAGTATTTTGAATGAACACTACCGTCCTGCTTTGGCAGTTTTTGCAGAGTTACACTACGCAAAAGCGCGACAGCTTTCTGCCTCTCAAGACTGCCGCAATGCGCTGGCTCGCCCGCCACTTGATCCTTATTATGCCAACACACCTTTAGAGGATACAGAAGCTAAAGTCCAGCAAGAAAACACCAATCGCTCTCTAACAGGTTATCAAGAGCGATTATTCGATGCTATCAAATCCAGTTATACCTATTTATTTTATGACAGTTTGACGCATGATTTTGAGGGCGCAGATCAAGATAAAAGTCCCTCTCAGGCACAGAACCGTATTCCAAATGACACCGATATTCAAACCCAAGACATCTATAATGCCGCCAGTAATGATGTGATAACCCAGCTTTATAGATCAACCAACGGCTCAAATAAATTGATGGGCGGTACCAAAGTAGATTATTTGCCCACATCTGCTAGCCATCTTAATGACAGTAACCAAGCCGCGATTGCCAATTATTCACCGCTCAAAGGCAAACCTACTGACCAAGTCAATGTCATGAAAATACAAATTGATGATTATGATCTTGGTGTTTATTTGCCTAATGAAAATAACTATTTGCAAAATGCACATAAGCAGACCTCTGCACTAGCAGACTTGGTTTCTACTTACGAATTACGCCTCTCTGGGCTTAACTCAATCAGCAAACGTCCAGGCTTAGGTATCAGCTTGGTGGCCTCACTAGATGACCGTTATACCACCACGATTCGCCAATTATTAGTATCATCATTGTCAGGTCGATTGGCCAATGAAAAAGATGGAGACACAGATGAGAGCAAGCCAAGTTCGCGTATCTACCCTACTGGACATTTGCTGCTAACAGGATTGATTGAACCAAGCGGCGATAGCGTATTGGATGTACTAAGCAGTCGCCAGCTCGATATTCATTTATACAACCCATACCAAAGCGAAAGCGTTAACATCCTTAATAGTGACTATCCACTGGCGGCTAACTTTTCTGCAGGTTATGGGTTATGGCTGTCAGAGAACCAGCTAGATGGCGTCGGTTATCTCAATTTAATCACTCGCCAGCCAGAGGCCAGACTGCCCAAATTATTCATGCTTGAGCCTTATGATCCCAATAAGCGCGTCCTGATTATGCTGCATGGTTTGGCTTCTAGCCCTGCCACTTGGGTCAATTTAACCAACGATATTCTCAACGACGATAAGTTGCGTGATAACTATCAAGTGTGGCAGATATTCTATCCAACCAATTTGCCCATTTTAGAAAACCGTTATCAAATACAACAGTTAATCAACAGCACCTACAAGCAGACTGATCCTAAAGGACAAAATCGTGCCAGCAAAAACAGCGTGATTATCAGTCATAGTATGGGTGCCATTATCGCCCGTATGATGCTATCTGATGAGAACTTAGTCGATGACCTAGATCGACTAGACGATCAAAATGTGCTGTCTGATAGTGAAAAACGTAAGATTCGTGACGCACTTAAAGCATCATTTGGCGAAGATCAGCTAAAAGAACGCTTTGAGCTAAAAGCCTTACCACAAGTAGATACGGCTGTCTTTTTATCAGCGCCTTTTCGTGGAACTGACTATGCAGATCGCTGGTTCACTCGGGCACTGCGCCGTATTGTCTATTTGCCAGTTGGTTTGGTAAAAACTGTCACGGACAACTTAGCCACCATTGCCACGCAAGGTGATTTGGCACAAAATCCTTTGGGTGCGTTATATTTACAAAATGGCGCAAGTCAACTGAGCGACAAATCCTCTTTTATACAGCTGACGAAAGACATCACCATCAATGATCGTGTGACCTATCATTCTATCATTGCCAATAATGATGCCGATATTACCAAAGGACTGGCGCAAATGCAGCCAGCTGGTGCAAAGGTTGATTTATCGCAAGCAGTAGAAGAAGACATTGAAAATGAAACAGTCGGTACCAGTAGCCCTTCTGATAACTCAAAGCTCTCTGCCCAACCACTGTTTGCAGCCGTCACTGTCAATGAAGATATCAGCCAGGCACTAACTGAACGTCTCTCAGATGGTATTGTTCCTTATACCAGCGCTCATCTTGATGGCGCGGCCTCTGAGACGATTATCAGCGGTGGTCATAGCATTCAAACTAACCCGCAAACTATTTTGACATTGCGCCAGATTTTACACAAACAATTACAGGAATGATGATTGCTTGTGTCATATAGCACTGCACTGGTCTTTGCACTTTAAAATTAAGAGTAAAGCAGATGGCTTTGCAACTTTGTACTCTGTTGGATATTTGTGCCTATAATAGTACACAAATAAAACATTACTGTTATTAAGGTGAACTTGATAACACCTTGTTTTCCCAAGCGATTAGTCTGATATATCTGGGTTTATCTCAGCAGTTTTTAATGACTATCAGGTATGCGACCAATCTGTTGCGCAGCTTGCGTGTGTATCGAGGGAAGCGCATAATATATTGACAGCACCTGACAGTAATGTATTAATTTATAGGGATATAAATTACTTAATTCAGCTAAACAGTCGTTAGCTTAGCCGCACTCTATCCCTAAGATTGCTCGCTAATCAACACTGAGCCATTGCCCGTACTATTTTTTACCTTAATCTATAGACGATTGCGGGCAGTTACTTGAGCGTTTTATGGAAGCCAGCGCTATTCAGCTAACAGATAAGGGTAACCGTTTATGTTCGCTACGTTTATGATTGACCAGCTCGATGCGCTGATGCTCGCGCGTATCCAATTCGCTTTTGTTATCTCGTTTCATATTGTTTTTCCCGCGTTTTCTATCGGACTTGCCAGCTGGTTAACGGTACTTGAATTCCGTTGGCTCAAAACAGGCGAGCCAATTTATGCTGAAGTTTATAAACACTGGGTCAAGATATTCGCCGTTGTTTTCGGCTTAGGCGTGGTATCTGGTGTAGTAATGTCCTACCAGTTCGGTACTAACTGGGCGGTATTTTCTGACAAAGCCGGTAACGTCTTGGGGCCACTACTCGCCTACGAAGTATTGACCGCGTTTTTCTTAGAAGCATCCTTTTTAGGTATTATGCTATTTGGTTGGGGGCGCGTGAGCAAACGTATGCACTTTGCTTCCACTGCCATTGTCGCCATTGGTACACTGATTTCAGGCTTTTGGATTTTAGCCGCCAACAGCTTTATGCAGACGCCGCAAGGCTTTATGATGGGCGCAGATGGTCTTTTATATCCTACCAACTGGATTGAGATCATTTTTAGCCCTTCATTCCCTTACCGCTATGCTCATATGATGACAGCGGCATTCTTGACGACTGCCTTTGTCATTGGCGGGGTTGGTGCTTATTATATTCAGTCCAAAAAACACACCGAACACCGTCAACATGGTCGTGTCATGCTAGGTATGGCCATGATTATGGCCATATTTGTCGCACCCGCTCAAGTATTGATTGGCGATGAGCATGGTCTAAATACTTTAGAGCATCAGCCAGCCAAAGTCGCAGCGATGGAAGGTATTTGGGAGGATGAGCGCGGCGCAGCGTTACGCCTATTTGCTATTCCTGACCAAGAAAACCAAACCAATAAATATGAAATAAGCATCCCCTATGTTTCAGGCTTGATTCTTACCCATTCGTTAGATGGCGAAGTAAAAGGCCTAAAAAACTGGGCACCTGAAGACCAACCACCGGTGATGATTGTATTCTGGGCATTTCGCATCATGGTTGGTATTGGCATGTTAATGGTGCTGGTCGGCTTATTTAGTCTCTATAAATACTTTAAAAAACAACAATATAGCCCCGAAAGTGTCTGGTTCCACCGTGCTTGGATGATGATGACGCCACTTGGCTTTATCGCATTACTGGCTGGCTGGTTTGTGACCGAGACAGGTCGTCAACCATGGACTGTATATGGTGTGATACGCACCGCAGAAAGCATGTCACCGCTCGCAGCACAGCAAGTGGCAACCACGTTGATTGGTTTTATTGTCCTCTATATATTTGTCTTCGGTGCAGGCAGTTTTTATATTCTACGCTTGATCGCTCAAGGGCCAAAACCGTACGAAGATCCTGCCGATGATAACTTCTATGAGCACTCAGTGACCGAAAGCCAAGGTCGTGCGCTCAGTGGCGATAGCAATCCTGCTAAGAGCACTGAAGAAGATATAGATACTCCTGCAAACGACGTCGATGATGGAGGGTTACGCTAATGTTTAACTACGGTGATGTATTAGACTTACCTTTAATTTGGGGCGGACTGATCGCTCTATCCGTCTTTATCTATGTATTGCTTGATGGCTTTGATTTGGGCTGCGGCATCTTGTTTCCCTTTGCTGGCTCAGACAAAAACCGTAGCCGCATCATGAACTCTATTGCCCCGTTTTGGGATGGTAACGAGACTTGGCTAGTATTGGGCGGTGGCGGCTTGTTCGCTGCTTTCCCAGTGGCTTATGGCATCATTATGACGGGGCTTTATCTGCCTGTTACTTTCATGCTATTCGGTCTAATAATGCGCGGTGTAGCATTTGAATTTCGCTTCAAAGCATCGTCACGTCGTCACGTATGGGACACTTTCTTTTTTGTTGGTTCAGTCGTTGCTACATTCTCTCAAGGTATGATGCTTGGGGCGCTTGTACAAGGTCTTGAGGCAAGCAACCGCCTATATACTGGTGGGCCGTTTGACTGGCTCACACCTTTCTCGATTGTCTGCGGCTTTGCCATGATTATTGGTTATGCCTTACTTGGCTCTACATGGCTTATTATCAAAACTGAGCATACCCTACAAGTCTGGGCACGCAAAGTGTCTGGCTGGATGCTGTCTGCTTTGGTAGTGGCAATGATCGTCGTCACAGCGTTTATGTATTTTTCAGACATTAATGCCCTCGAAGGCTGGTTTGGTTTCCCAGGTCTATTATATCTAGCGCCAATGCCAATTATAGTTTTACTATTATTTTTCTTGATGCGTAAAGACTTAAGTGGCGAGCGCGAATATCGTCCTTTCTTGTTGACTGTGGCACTGTTTTTGATGGGCTATATCGGGGTTTGTTTCGCCATGTTCCCATACATCGTACCGTATCAGATGACAATTTATGAGGCAGCCGCAGCTGACACCTCACTATCCTTTATGTTAGTTGGTGCCGTCATAATGCTACCGATTATCCTGAGTTATACCGCTTTTGCCTACTACACCTTTAAGGGTAAAACCGGACATGAGCATATGTACTAAGGGTAAATAGAGGATATAAAAATGTGGCTACTGCAAATATGAGCAGTGACTATACTTTTTAAAGCGCATTAACACGTAGTAGGAGGCGAGCATGAAGAAGCTCAGTAAGAAACAGTCACAATGGGCATGGTTCATTGGGCTATATATAGCAGGGTTTGCAGTTATTTTTACGATTGCTCAATTGATCAAGTTGGCTATGGGCATCTAGCAATCATTTGCAGCCCACTTAGCCATGGCTATATCACATAAAAAAGCAGCGTCGATGAATCGGCGCTGCTTTTTTATGTGATTACTTATATAAGATTAATAAGAATTAGGCATCTTAATCTAAGCGCCTTGATGGTGATCAACGCCGTTACTTTTGATAAATTCATTTACCTGAGCTAAGCGTTCAGGCGTGCCCACATCGATCCAATTATCAGAAATGATTTCAGCCGTGACTTGGAACTTTATCATCGCTTGCTTGAGCAATGGTGCCAACGCCGCTGACTGACCTGATACCAACCCATCGACCAATCGTGGTGACATCACACTAATGCCAGCAAAGGTGTATTTGTCTGCATCACCAATCGGCTGCTCGCTGGCTAAACCATTATTGATCGCAAAATCACCGCCGTTATTATGCTCTGGATTGTCAATCAATAACAGATGTGCGCGCTGATCTGCGCCAAGCTTATAATCTCGCAACTGCGCAAAATCATAGGTCGTCCATACATCTGAGTTCACTAAGATAAATGGCTCATCGCGCAGCTTGCCAGTTTGCAACGCTTGAAAAATACCACCTGCGGTCTCTAGAGGCTCATCATTCTCTACTGACCAATGCAATTTGACACCGTATTGACTGCCATCACCCAGTGTATCCATCAGCTTATCAGCCAGCCATGACGCATTAATGGTGATATCAGTGATACCAGCTGCTTGTAGCGCTTTAATGTGCCAGACGATAAGCGGCTGTCCACCCACCTCTACCAGAGGTTTGGGCGTATCAAGTGTTAACGGACGCAGACGCGTGCCCTTACCAGCAGCCAAAATCATTGCTTGGGTAATCATTGCTCGGTCAATTTCAGACATGTGCGCTCCTTTTTTTATTTTATTGGATTATACATTCAGATTAAAACTTGCTAATGTTTTAACGTAACTTATCAAATGAGCATTACTTATCAGATGAGCATTCGCGTCAAATAAAGCTCGCAAGTGATTTGCAAGTGATTTACCCTAAATATACTGCTGTACGAACTTATTTTGATAAGCTGGCAGTATATTATCCCTGAGACTCTCATTAAACGGCGCTACTGCTTGTTGCATATGCGGTCTACCGTGCGCCTCTAACCATTCTAATTCAAACATTAAATCACGCATCACCTTAGGAATATCCGCCAAATAGCGATCTTTGCCATCTCGCTCAGACAAGCGAATAAAAATTCCCAACACTTTTAAATGTCGCTGCACGCCAATGACATTCATATCGTTTCCGAGCTGCTCTATGCTATCTGCTGTGGTCAAGCCTGCTTGCTTTTGCAACTGCCAAAAATCATTAATCCATGCAGAGACTTGGCTCTCTGGCCATTCTACATAAGCATCTCGCAGCAATGACACCAAATCATAGGTATAAGAGCCGATGACGGCGTCTTGAAAGTCAATCACGCCTAAACGCGAGCGATCCGCTTGGTCTTGCATCAAATTACGACTGTGATAATCACGATGGACGATGACTTGTGGTTGCTGCAAAATCTCTTTTATTAAGGCTTCTTTTAAAGTATTCCATAATGCTTTATCAAACTCGACACCGATATAAGGTATAAACCAATCGCTGAATAAATCCATCTCACGATCTAATAACTCGGTATCATAATCTGGCAATTGATGTTGCGACTTGGCTGTTTCAACTGGCACGGTCTGTAGCGCGACCAACGTCTGCATTGCCAACTGATAATGCTCATCTATCTGCGCAGGCGTCGCATCAACGAGCAGATGAGCGAACTCTATCGCACCAAAATCCTGTAACACCAAAAAGCCTTTCGTCACGTCTTGCGCAATGAGCGTCGGCACATTGATCGCCGGTGCCATCAGCTTAGTCACATTGATAAACTGGCGCATGGCGTCTTGTTCGTCCGCTGAATCCATAACAATATAATGTGCGACTGTCGTGTCATTACTGTCTGACAGCTGGATTCTATGGTATTGGCGAGCACTTGCGTCACCGGGTAGACTATCGAGTTGGAACGCTTGACCAGCAAATACTTGCTGCAACCAGCTCTCTAATTGTTGTAGACGGCTATTGAGTTTGGTATCGATCATATTAGGCTCTAAGAGTGTTTTATCAGTCATAATGGGCATCGCAGGTTAAATATAAGTCATAAACAATTAAAGTAGTGATAAGTCAGGCAAAACCTTGTTAAAATAGCAACGTCTTGAGCCAAAAAAACTGCGATAGCAGGCGTATTGGGATATCATTCGACATCTAGCGCTGAGCATAACCTCAGCAACCATTCAAAAAACAGCTCGGCTATATTATAAATTTTGGTAAATAGTGTAGCTGATTTGGTTTTTTTTGACTATGATTAGTCGTCATTATATGTAAAACAGCCAAATTCTTAAGATAGCATTATCAATCAGTGATTTTTTAGTCGTTTATTAACCGCCATACATGATTAATAATATGGTTACTAAATTCAGTATCGCAATCCAATAGGCTCTGCAATCATAGGTGTGCCCTTGTTATATTCTCCGCTTTACCAAAGCATCCGTTTGATCTTATTTGGTGCCTTAGGCTTGTCCAGCCTAACCGTTAGTGCTGCGCCCAGCAATGCTGACACACAGCAAACTGAGTCGCTAATCACTGACAGTAGCACCCGTTATGTCTCTGATGTTACACCTGATGCCAATCGCAGTAGTGTCCAAAAAGACAGCGACTATAACGATATCCGCTATCAAAATAGCAATAATCAAAAAACTGACTTTCAGCGTAATACGTCTCAAAAGGCTGCTACTGATAACAATGCGTCAGATAGTAGTTTTGACAATACTTTTAATGAAAGCACCTTTAGTGAAAGCACCTTTAACGACAGGATCTCTAATGAGAATACTATTAATGAAAGCGCCTTAAACAACCGCCCTCTAGAAATTACCGCCATCAACGAGAGTGATGATCAAGGTTTTTTACCAGCAGCAGATACGATTGCGACCACTCAAAACAATAGCACTGCTCAGCTTACTGAAACCACTGCACCTAAAGCCGCACAGAAGACTGGTAAAGTTGATGTGAGTGATGAAAGTATTCAAGATAGTCTGCTGCGTTTAGCAGAGTTTTATGAGCTGACACCTGATACAGATGCCTCAACGTTAAACAATAGAGATAATGCTAACCAAGATGTCATTCAAAACGAGCTAACACCTACCCCGCAAACCATTCCAAAAGTGGGTAAAAACTTACAGTTATTACCGAATGCCGTAGATAGCGCCCAACGCTGCGAAGGCCAATGGGTTTATCCAAAGAGCAACCCTAACTATCAACGCGCGGTCAATGAGGCGGGAGCAACCAATGGACAGCCAGCGCCAAACTTAAATGGTCTTCCGAATAATCAAGCGCCGCTGTTTTCAGAATCAGATTATGGTTATTACGACAATGTCGACTATGCAGAGCTGTCGGGCAATGTCATTATCAATCAGGGTACCCAGCAGATAGAAGCAGAAAAAGTCTTGTTAGATTTGAGCAATGGCATTGCCGCAGCTCAAGGTAAAGTCATGTTTACTGACCAAGCGACAGGTCAGCAAGTATCACCTAGCAACGCACTAGATAGCAATGCGCCAAACCGCTCATCGAATAACCCCCAAGCCAATTTCACTGAAAAAGCATCAAAAGGTGGTCTTATCGGGGTCGCCGATAGTTTGAACTATAATACTGAAACTGGGCAGTCGACAGCTAATGATGTGGCTTTTGCTAGTGTAGAACTGCAAGCTCATGGTTATGCCAAGCGCTTGAACAGACCGAATGACAGTCAATATGAACTAGATGATGTCATGTTTAGTACCTGTCCACCAACCAATCGTAAATGGCAGTTTGATGCCAAAAGCATTGATTTAGATACTGATACAGGTCGCGGCGAAGCCTATAACACTACTTTCCGTATCGCTGACGTGCCTGTGTTTTATTTGCCTTACTTCAACTTTCCGATTGATAATCGTCGCACCAGTGGTTTTTTATTGCCGAATGCCAGTATCAGTAGTGAAAGCGGTCTTGAGGTTGATATACCCTACTATTTCAATTTGGCACCCAATTATGATGCCACGCTCAATACCCATATTTATACCGATCGCAATCCTATGGTGTCAGGCGAGTTTCGCTATCTGACCGAAAGTTATGGCGAAGGTATTTTTAATGGTTCATATTTGCCTAATGACAAAGAGTACAATGACGAAGACCGCTCTAGCTTTTTTTATGATCATTATTGGTCATCTAAGAGCATTCCACGCTTAAGCGGTGATGCAAAATACAGCTATGTGTCAGATTCCGACTACCTCAATGATTTTGACACGCTGGGTCTATCAGACAGCACCATAAACTTACCACGCCGTGCGCGTGTCAATTATTATAATGACTATGTTGATGGTGAATTGAAGGTAGAAACCTTTCAAACTCTAGACGCTTTTACTAGTAATGGTAAACCTTTAGAAGACAAAGATAAGCCTTACTCAAGATTGCCGCAGCTCAAACTCGATTATCGACTGCCTTGGGCGAAGAGCTTCGATATCACTGGTGTACACGATTCTGCTTATTTCAAAAAATCCATCGACGATGGCTCTGAGAATGAAAAAAGTGGCGGGCGAATTTATAATAAACTCAGCGCCGTTTATCCAATGGAAAAATCTTGGGGTTATATCAAGCCCAAACTGAGCTTACAACATCTCTATACCTCTTATGATGAGGATAGCTTAGCCGACAACCAGTTGAGTGATAAAGACGGTAGCCAGTCGGTATTTGTACCGCAAGCCAGTATTGATGCAGGTCTAAATTTCTATCAAGCAGGCTCACCTTTTGGCGCATTCGACGATACCATGGGTGGCTATCGCTTGCTAAGCCCGCGATTGAAATACACCTACTCGCCATATGAAGACCAAAACGATATTCCGAACTTTAATACGCGTATTGCCTCTATTAACTATGAACAGCTGTTCTCTGACAGTTGGTTCTTAGGGCATGATCGCTTGCAAGATTTGCATTCGCTTACTCCTGGTATCAATTATCGTTACATCGACGCAACGGGTGTGACACGTTTTGATGGTAGCATTGCAGAGCAGTTTTATATCGATAATGGACGTGTTACGCTTGATGATCAGCAACCGGTATTTACTTCATCATCATCAGGCATGGTATGGGATACCAGCACTCAACCTTATAACAATTTTTGGGTTGATGTCAGCGGAGCACTGACCAACGACTACGATTTAAATTATATTACGACTGAATTACGTTATCAGCCGTCTGACAACAGCTTGTTCAATGTGGGCTATGTCAAACGCCAACGTGATGAAAACACCGATCAGCTGCCGCTCTCTGCTTTTACCGCATCGGCTGTCTTTCCAATCAATAACAGCTGGCGAATCTTGGCTCAAGGTCAATACGATTACAATCGTGATAAAGTTCTTGATTCGTTGGTCGGCGTTGATTACGAAGATTGCTGCTTTGGTTTTGCAGTTTATGGTCGTCGTTACTATAATGACTTAAATGTCAAAGACAAACCAACGCAAGCCATTATGGCAGAGATTAGATTGAATGGTTTGGGTAGTGGTAGCAGCCGCCTGACTCGCTTACTCTCTGATAAAATCTTGGGCTTTGAACCTGTCCAGACTGCTTGGAAAGATTAAGACCGTGCTTGTATAAATATTTTTACTATATATTTCATAACCCAGTTTGTAACCCTATTATGGTCAACCCTGTCTAATATCTGACTGTTAAAAGTATTAAATAGCGTTGACCAACTACCATCCGATGCGATGACATTGATGAGGAGCATCATGAGATTTTTTTCTTTACGTCAAACCAGCCGTGCTGTATTGCTATCTATGAGTGCTAGCCTTGCGCTTACATTGAGCGCCCAAGCTGCCACCGTTAAACCTGCAAAAGCACAAGCACCTCAAGCAAATGCTGTGACCGCGCAGAATAACGTCAATCGTTTGACGCCAGCCAATAGCACCGACGGTATTATTGCGTTAGTCAATGAAAATGCTATCTTAAAGAGCGATTTGATCGATGCTATCACCCAAGCACAAGCACGTGCACAAGCGGCTGGTGAACCAATAGCAAACTCAGCACAGCTACAGTCTGAGGTGTTAAATGCGCTCATATTGCGTGAGTTACAACTGTCTATGGTCAAGCGCGTCGGTTTAAACCCTGATGAAGCGGCTATCAATCAACGCCTCGGTCAAATTGCTCAAGCAGAAGGGCTGACGAGCATCTCAGCTTTGCAACAGCGTTTGGACGCAGCAAAACCTGGTAGCTATGCGGCGCTACGTGCGCAATTAATCGAAGATGCAGCCATTCAAGCCTTGCAACAGCGCCAAATCGGTAACCGCGTGCGCATCAGCGAACAGGATATTGATGCATTTTTGGCCTCGCCTGAAGCCAAGCGCTTAAACCAGAGTGAGTATCAAACGATTCATGTACGAGTACCTTACATGGATGACTACAGCCGACTATCAGAAGCCCAACGCAATGAGGCGCTAAAGGTAGCAGAAGCTCTGCGTACTCGCCTGCTTGCACCAAACGTTGATGTCGCTGAAGCGGTCGCTGCTAGCCAAGGCAACTATCCTATTCCGCTACAAGGTGGCGATATGGGCTTTCATAAAGCCGCGTCTCTACCTACAGAGCTATCAAGTGAGATTACCAAACTTGAGGTTGGCGCGGTCAGCGCACCATTAATAACGCCTGAAGGTATCGATATAATCAAACTTGCTGACAAAAAAGCCAGCGATACCATGCTGATACCGCAGTGGCGTACTCGCCATATATTGGTGAAAGTTGATGAGCTACAGACAGACGCGCTTGCTGAGCAAAAGATTAATGATTTGTATGAACAGCTACGCAGCGGCGCTGATTTTGCTGGTTTAGCATCGACCTATTCAGATGATCCCGGTTCCGCTGGCCGCGGTGGCGATCTTGATTGGGTGAGCGAAGAAGACATGATTGGTCCATTCGAAGCCATGATGAAAAACACGGCGGTTGGTGACTACTCTGCTCCTTTCAAAACCCAGTTTGGCTGGCATATATTGAAAATAGAAGGCAAACGCCAACAAGATGTTAGCGATCAATATCGTCGCAATATGGCACGTCAAGCGCTTTATCAGCGCTTAGCACCGCAAGCCAAAGAAGACTGGCTACAAGAGCTACGCGCAGGTGCTTACATCCAAGTACTTGGCTAACTGATATAGGCATCGATAAGTCAAATCTAATAATACTTTGTCAAAAAGGGTATATGCTAATGCATGTACCCTTTTTTTATTAACGTTTATTTATGCGCTAAAAATAATCAGAAGGTAATCTCAAATATATTACAGCATGTCCAAACACAAGAATATCGAATAAAATTATTATAAGCATTACACACACAAAGAAAAGCCCCGAACCTAGGGCGATTGGTTCGGGGCTATGGCGCTTCATATTGTTGTTATTATTTCTTCCATGCTGACTCATCCTAAGTCATAAACAGTATCCTATAAGACAGCGGGCTGACCTGTGCTTTTATTGATACTGTCTCAACACTGCATCCATGCGTATCCTTGTGTTGATGCAGGTATTGTAGGGTAATCAGTTTAATGCGACTAGAGGCTAAAGACCTTATTTAACGTAAGCATATGCTTACAGCCTCTTTTAACATTGCATCATACGATGGCTATAGTGTTGGCAGGCTATTAACCCTAACTTCTCTGCTCTTCTGCATGTTCCTTTGAGACTTTTTCACCTTCTTTTTTACCTTCTATGATTTTGTGATCGGTCTCTTTGATATCTTCCGCTTCTGCAGTAGGGGCATTTTGCGCTTGATTGCTCTCCTCTTCTGGTTCGTATTGTAAAGTCGTCATAACAGGAAAGTGATCCGAGCCTATCGACGGCATACGCCGAATATCTACCACCGTAAAACAAGCACTATGGAAGATGTGATCCAGCGCCCAACGTAAAAATGGATAACTGACATGAAAAGTATTGATAAAATGTCGACCAATACGCGGATCCAACAATCCTGAGATACGTTGAAAGCGTCGAGTCGTCTTTGACCATGCTACATCATTGAGATCGCCTGCCAATATCGCCGTTTGCTTGTTTTCTTTGATGTGTTTGCCAACCATCAATAGCTCAGCATCGCGGGTAGTAGATTTATCCGCTTCCGTCGGGCTTGGCGGCATAGGATGCAAGCAATACAACCAAATCACGCGACCACTTTGCAGGCGCAGTTGGGCATGAATAGAAGGTATGTCATCAATCATCAAGTACTTAACTTCAGGATCAATCAACTCAAGCTTAGAATAAAGATGCATCCCATACAGATTGTCTAGTGGCACTTTTACGGTGTAAGGATAATCAGCTTCGATTTGATGCAGCGCTTTTTCCCATTTTTCATCACTCTCTAGCGTAATTAAAATATCAGGCTGTCTTTGCTTCACCAAATCCACCAGTTTTTGGGTGTCATTATTGGGCGTTAGTACGTTTGATACCATTATTTTTAGTTGATGCGCCTGCCCTTCTGGCTTGTCTTTTGCCTTTTGAACTTCTTTTTTCCATAGCTTGGTATAAGGCAATACCATCCTAAGCTGAAAGGCTAATGTAATGCTTAAGACGGTAAATAACAGCCACTGTCCCAGCTGCCACTCTGACCAAAAAATCAGCATACCAATCCAAGCGATGACACCCAACACCATGATCTGAATACGCGGAAATTCAACACCGCGCACCCACCAATTATCCAGTGGTATCCAGCCCCAAATCGTCACAAATGCGATGAACCCTGCTAGCCACTGTATGCTGTAATATAATAGTGAGAGATCCATAGTATGTATTAGCCGTCTATTAAATGATGAATATCGCCATGATTTTAACTGAACTGACGTTAGCTGTTTACTTTAGCATTTCAGAAGGTTATCGCCTACTAATGAGCATGGATTATTCGTTAACCGCTATAAAACATTACACTTTTAATTCGCCCACCATAACGAGTACTACGGACAAATTTTATTTTTAGGGCTATCTACTTGTGGCGAGTAAGGCATTGCCACTATCGCCATTAGGTTAATAACTTAAAGTTATACTGAACATCATTAATAGTGTATGAAAAACCACTAAAAACGGCCGAAACGCCTTGCTTTTTATGGCTATTCACGGCATTGTTATCGGCTGGCAATGCAACAATTTATGGTAAAAAGGATTGAGTTTCATGAGTAATTTAACAGTAGGCTTGGTAGGCTGGCGCGGCATGGTCGGTTCAGTATTAATACAACGTATGACTGAGGAAAAAGATTTTGACGGTATTACACCCGTGTTTTTCTCAACCAGCAACGCAGGTGGTAATGCCCCAAGCCTTGATGGTATTCATACCGGCCAATTAAAAGATGCTCATGATATTGACGCGCTAGCAGCTTGTAATGTCATCATTACCTGCCAAGGCGGCGACTATACCTCGCAAGTCCATCAACCGCTACGTGATAGTGGCTGGAATGGCTACTGGATTGATGCGGCAAGCACCTTGCGAATGGAAGATGACAGCATCATCATTCTCGATCCAGTCAATCGCGCCGTTATTGACAGCGCCCTAGCCAATGGCAAAAAAGACTTTATCGGTGGTAACTGTACCGTGTCACTAATGCTTATGGCGATTGGCGAGCTGTTTAATAAAGGCTGGGTAGAATGGGTCAGCGCCATGACTTATCAGGCTGCTAGTGGTTCTGGTGCTAACAACATGCGCGAATTAATCACTGGCATGGGCGTGCTACACGATGCAGTCAAAGACGAGTTGGCTGACCCTGCCAGCGCCATCCTTGATATTGATAAAAAAATCGCTCAGACTCAGCGCTCAGATGACTTTCCTAAGCGATACTTTGGTGTGCCATTAGCAGGTAGCTTGATCCCCTATATCGATGTTCAGTTAGAAAACAAGCAATCCAAGGAAGAATGGAAAGGCGGCGTCGAAACCAATAAAATCCTTGGTAACGCAGAAGCCGATAAGATTGCTATCGATGGCATGTGTGTCCGCGTTGGTGCGATGCGCTGTCATGCGCAAGGCCTTACCATCAAGCTCAAAAAAGACATTCCGCTAGAAGAAATCGAAGCAGCACTTAAAAACAGCGGCAATGAATGGTTGGACTTGGTCGAAGACGACAAAGAAGCGACCATGAATCGTTTAACCCCAGTGGCAGTGACTGGCACATTGACAGTTGCACTAGGTCGCTTGCGTAAGCTCAATATGGGCCCTGAGTATCTAGGCGCATTTACCGTTGGTGATCAACTGTTATGGGGCGCAGCCGAGCCGCTACGTCGTATGCTTAATATCATCCGTGAGCAAAAAGACTAAGTTTATTTTCTTAAAAAGTCAGTACAAAAAAGACAGCAAATGCTGTCTTTTTTATGGGCATACCACTTCCAAAAATTTGAATAGCACGGCAAACAAATGCAAGTCCTACTTATAACAAGCTCAGAAAATGTGACAACGCTCATCTTATACTTTGAGGCTAGAATTACTTTGGCTTGTAAGCAATCATCACTTCATTACGGCGCAAAAAAGGCAGCGTCCAAGGCGGATTATAACGTGCCAGTTCAGGCTCGCCCGTTATAGTCAAATTTTGGGTTTGCATCCAAGATTGTAGCTCTTCTGTTTTAGTCGCTACTTTTTTACTGCCTGCCAACCCTGAGAACTTAATCACACCGTACGTCTGTGCTGGCACCTCGGTAATCGTGATGTTTGGATTATTAGGCTTTGGCAGTGTTTGCATCGTATATTGACTGGGCATAGTAAATTGTACACGCCACTTACCATCGTCTTGCTGCATACTTACTGGTGCTGTCATCGCAATTTTCTGTGATTCGCTATCACTCTTTTTGTTATTAGGCTGCATCGTAACGGGCGCAGTCATGCTAATTTTACTACTACCGCCAGTTGGCGCTGTATTATTGCCAAATATATAGTCGGCTAACACTTTAAACCCTTCGCGACTCGCTGAGTCTTGGTCTCCACTTACCAACGTTTGCGCTACTAGCTGCTTATCGTAACGACGCAGCTCAAAGTCATCCATTTGCGACCACACTGTATAATTCGGCTCTTCGGTCGCCATAGCTGCTCCTGAGGTTAATAATGAACCACTTAATAATAAGTAGGTTGCCTTTTTCATAGTATGTCTCCAGCAGTTGAAACATCGCTTAGCAATGGTTACTGTCTCGCCATTATGATTTCTACTTTACCAATTACTCATAAGTACTGTCTGTGTCTTTTGGTTATGACAAAATACTATTAACCAAAAGACCCATTTGTCAGATATATCAATACCTCATAAACATCTATGTCCAAAAAAACTGCTAACAATGCTATAATTATCACCATTTTCATAGCTTACATAGCGGTTATCATATGCAATTTGTCTTACATAAAACGGCCAGCGGTGACACGCGTGCGCGCCGTGGTACGGTTCATCTCAATCATGGCGACGTGCAAACACCAGCGTTTATGCCTGTTGGCACTTATGGTACGGTCAAGGGCATGCTGCCACGTGATATTGAAGCCATTGGTGCGGATATTATTTTGGGCAATACCTTTCATCTATGGTTACGTCCAGGTACCGAAGTGATTGATAAGTTTGGCGGCTTGCATAAGTTCATGCATTGGGATAAGCCTATCCTGACTGATTCAGGTGGTTTCCAAGTATTCAGTCTGGGTGCCATGCGTAAAATCACCGAAGAAGGGGTCGACTTTAAATCTCCTATCGATGGTGCGAAAGTTTTTCTGTCGCCAGAAAAATCGATGCAGATTCAGTACAGCTTGAACTCAGACATCGTCATGCAATTTGATGAGTGTACGCCCTATCCTGCGACTCATGACGAAGCTAAAAAGTCATTAGAGCTGTCATTACGTTGGGGACAGCGCTGTGTTGATGAGCACAACAGACTGGGCAGCACCAACGCATTATTTGGCATTATTCAAGGCAGTATGTATCCTGATTTGCGTCAGCAATCACTTGAAGGCCTGCTCGATATCGGCTTTGATGGTTATGCCATCGGTGGTCTGTCAGTTGGTGAACCAAAAGATGAAATGATAGATGTCCTAGACTACCTCCCTGATGATATGCCAGCAGATAAGCCACGCTATCTGATGGGCGTTGGTAAGCCTGAGGATTTAGTTGAAGGCGTACGTCGCGGTGTCGATATGTTCGACTGTGTGATGCCGACGCGTAACGCGCGTAATGGTCACTACTTCGTCACAGGCGATGCAGACAATGCTGGTGTGGTACGTATCCGTAACAGTCAGTATCGCAATGACGAAGGTCCATTAGATCCTGAATGCGACTGCTATACTTGCCAAAATTTTAGCCGTGCTTATCTCTACCATCTTAATAAGTGTAAAGAGATGCTGGGCGCTCAATTAGCGACTATCCATAACTTGCGCTATTATCAGCGTTTGATGCAAGGTATCCGTGATGCCATTGAACAAGACAAATTTGATGAGTTTGTCAGCGAATTTTATAACAAACGTGGACAAACAGTACCTGAGTTAAATCTACGCTAATCATATTTTTGCAATTGTCATATCTATAAAAAGGGCTTAAGAATTATCTTAAGCCCTTTTTAGTGTGTTGCTTTTATTATTTCTAGTTAATCAGTACTAGCCCATTAACGAGGTTACAAATACCACGAGCACGGCAATTGGTGCTACAAACTTAGCAACGATTTGCCATAATTGCCATGCACCATTAGACAGACCAAGCTCTTGCTGAATACTGCGTTGATCCATTTGCCAACCAACGAAAATAATTGCAGCAAGACCAGTTAGCGGGAGAAGAAATTTACTGGTAATTTTATCCAATGCATCAAAGATACCGTTACCCATGATAGTAAAGTCAGACCATAGGTTAAATGATAGTAGTGCCGCAACACCTAATAGCCAAATCACCGTACTGGCAACGATGGTTGATACCGTACGACTCATCGGTGTACGTTCTTCTAAAAACTCAACGGTTGGCTCAAGCAATGAGATTGATGAGGTAATAGCAGCAAAAGTAATAAGCAAGAAGAACAATGTACCAATGATCGTCCCTGCGCCCATGCTACCAAAAGCAATCGGTAGGCTGACAAAGATAAGACCAGGGCCTGAAGCAGGGTCTAGACCATTGCTGAAGATGATTGGGAAGATTGCTAGACCAGCAGCCAAAGCGATAACCGTATCTAAAATCACAACAGTACGGGCGGTTTTTAGTAAGTTCACTTCACGACCCAAATATGAGCCATAAGCAATCATAATACCCATACCAATAGATAGGGTGAAGAACGCATGACCCAATGCTGCAAGCATCACATCGCCAGTCAACTTGCTAAGATCTGGTGTGAATAAATAAGCCACTGCTTCGCCAAAACCACCGTTTATAACGTTATAACCAACGATGACGAACAAAATCACGCCTAATAGTGGCATTAAGACTTTAGCCGTGGTTTCGATACCTTTGGTCACACCAATACCGACAATCAAAGCAGTAATAGCCATAAACACGGTATGCCAAATCGTCAATGTACCTGCTGAAGCCAACATAGCATCAAAGGTCGCAGCAATAGAATCACTGTCTTGACCAATAAAACTGCCTGTACCTGCTTTAGTAATATAGTTGAGTGCCCAGCCACCAATCACACTATAAAACGATAGAATTAAGAAACCACCTAAAATACCTGACGCGCCAATGATGCCCCAACTGCGCGACTTACCTTCACTTGCTGCAACATCCGCAAAAGTGTTGACTGGGTTCTTTTGCCCACGGCGACCAATCAGCCATTCAGCGACTAGAATCGGAAAACCTACCAGCGCGATGCAGAATAAATAAGCGATAACGAAAGCTGAACCACCGCTTTCACCGACCATATAAGGAAACTTCCATATGTTTCCCAAACCAACTGCTGAACCAACCGCTGCCAATACGAAGCCAAAACTTGAGCTCCACTGTGCATGTTCTTGTTTATTAATAGCCATTTTTTCCGTCCTCGTGCTTCAATTAACATCACTGATAATCTTCCTTGATTATCATAAATAGCCATGAAAAATATCAGGCTATTCAATAAACACCTCAATGTGAGGCGTCCAGCAACATTAAGAAAGAATTGTTTACAATATCGTAAAGGCTCAGTTTCTGCTAAGCCACCAAAAAAGTCAAGCGCTCATAAACATAAAAAGCCATAACAATTGGTTATGGCTTCTGGTAATTTTATCTATAACTGACAAGAGTTTGGCTGATTAATGAATGCATACTATATATGATTTTCAGCAAAACCCAATCGCCGTTCTAACGCACGACACCACGACGGCTTTTTTGTAGTGAATCAATGAGCAACTGGATTTTCGGCTCTTTTGGTAGCAGCTCATTATTCAAAACCTCAAGCGCTTGCACGGTCGTCAGACCAGATCTAAAAATCATACGGTAAGCTTGACGCAATACCTCAATTGTCTCTTTTGACCATCCTTTACGACGCATGCCTTCCACATTGAGACCATGAGTCGTTGCTGGATTGCCAGATACCATGGTAAAGGCGGCTACATCTTTTAGGATCAGACTTGCGCCTCCAATCAAGCTATAGTCATCAACCGTACAAAACTGATGAATACCTGAATTACCGCCAATGATCGTGTGATTACCAATAGTCACATGCCCTGCAACGCCAACATTGTTGGCCAATACATTATGATCACCAATCACACAATCATGAGCCACATGAGTGTTCACCATCAGTAGATTATGGCTGCCTATTTTAGTGAGCTCACTATCTTGTGCGGTGCCGCGGTGTAAACTACAGGCTTCTCGAATGGTATTATGATCGCCAATCTCAAGCCAAGTACGCTCACCAGCATACTTCAAATCCTGAGGATCTTCGCCAATGCTCGCAAATTGATAAAACTCATTGTGTTGACCAATACGAGTCAATTTGGTAACAACTACATGGCGATGCAGAACCGTGTGAGCGCCAATAGTGACCTCATCACCGACGATACAATACGGACCAATGATAGCAGTCTCATCAATTTGGGCGGACGGTGAGATGAGTGCTGTTGGATGGATCTGACTCATAATGTGGGCCTTTGTATGATCTGATGCGAGTAAATGGTAAAACAAATACAGCCAATTTAGTTTTATGAGAAAACCTAAGCATGGCTCTGCTGTTAAATGCGAGTGTCAATTATAATGCTTATGACCCGCTTTGACCTAATTCTTTAGACGCTTTGTTTAAAGAATTAGGTCAGCTACGAGGCACAATGGCTATTAGTAAACGTTATTGTTCTTGGCGAGCAATCATTATTTGCGCACTGGCAGCTAACTCATCGTCAACATGTACAGTACAGTCAAATTTATAAATACCGCGCTTCTGCATCACTGTTTTAGCACGAATAGTCAGCTGATCACCAGGAATCACTCGACGCTTAAAACGGACTTTATCAACACCTGCAAATAGATATAAATAACCATCTTCTGCGGTTAGACCAGCACTGATAAATCCGAGCACGCCTGAGACCTGAGCCATGCACTCAACCATAAGTACCCCTGGCATAATCGGCTCATCAGGAAAATGACCATTGAAAAACTCTTCATTGATAGTCACATTCTTAATACCCGTAATGCACTCACCAGGCGTACAATCAATAACCTTATCTACTAAAAGAAAAGGATAACGGTGTGGCAAATAATGCTTTAACGTATGATAAGTTAATGGCAGCGTAAGACCTTGCTCAGCTAAGCTTTTCATTTCTTTATCATTCAAAATATCGATATCGGTGCTGCTCATAATGGTGCTTCCTTGCTATGTTTCAAATCGCTATGATTTTACTGTGTTTGTATATATGCATTGATATTTGCGCTAATCACGCCCAAGCTGACGGAAGCGTACAGCTGCCCGTCGCCAGTTAGCGGTCGGCATAGCAGCCGTTCCAGAGGAGTATGAACCAGCGGTTTTGATAGATTTGGTTACCATGGTCATTCCAGATAAAGTGACATCATCTGTAATCTCGATATGACCTGTGATACCGACCGCACCGCCAATAATACAGCGCTTGCCGATACTAGTGCTGCCCGCAATACCTGTTTGAGCCGCGATGGCCGTGCCATCGCCGATACGCACGTTATGAGCAACTTGTACCAAATTATCAATAATAACGTGATTGCCAATGATCGTATCATCAATGGCACCTCGGTCAATGCAAGTTTGACTACCAATTCGTACATGGTTGCCAATTACGACCCGTCCTAACTGAGCGATACGCTCCCAGCCAGTGGTACTAGGATCTTTGGTTGGTGCAAAACCAAAACCTTCTGCGCCCACACTGACACCCGCGTGTAACCTCACATGATCACCAATGACACAATCATGCCCAATCACCACTTGTGATTTGATAACACCATCAGTACCAATAGTCGTATTTTCTTCGATCACCACATGCGCCGCAAGTGAGCTACGTGCACCAATTTGCACATAATCGGCTATCACACAAAAAGGCCCAATATTCACCTGCTCACCAATGACAGCACTATCAGCAATCACAGCGCTAGGATGAATACCACCAGACAGTGACTCACGAGCAAACAACTGGCTAGCACCAGCATAAGCTAAGTATGGGCTTGCGACGACTAACGCTATCGCTGTGGCGGGCACTTGGTCGCGATATTCTGCAGTAACCAATACAGCCCCTGCCTCGCTAATAGCCAGACTAGAAATATAATGAGGATCGGCCAGAAAGCTTAACTGATTATGACCCGCCGTGGTCAAACTACCAATACTGCTGAATTTTTGACGTAACTGTTCAGCGCTGATTTCAGCCTTATTGGTGATGGGCTGACGCTGCTCAATCCGAGTGATAAGTTGCTCAATCGTTATCATAGTGACTATTAATATAAATATTATTATGAATAAGACAATCGCCAAGCTGAACAATCACCTTGGCGATCTACTAATATCTAACAGATGCTGCATTCATTCAAGTAACTGCTATGGTTAACGACATGAACGCAAACAATCATGCTACGTTAGAACGTATTACCAATCTGGAACTGAACTTTTTCAGTTTCATCGCCTTCTTTATCACCAATAGGTACAGCATAACTTAATGAAATTGGACCAATTGGCGTATACCAGGTTATACCTGCACCCGCACTAAAGCGCATACTATTGTCTTGCGTCAACAGTGGTACGCCCGTATCAGTACCGTCATTAGGATTGATAAAAGTGCGATCTTCCTTATCAGTCGTATCAAATACTTGACCACCTTCAGCAAACAATACTGGACGCACCTGATCTGCCCAATCGCCCTTAAACGGCATTGGCAAAATTAGCTCACTACCGAAGCTGACTAGCGCATTACCACCGATATCTTCATCTTTGTAACGCACATCATCATTTATGGCATCATAATACGTTTGTGATTTTGGCCCAAGGGTTGAGGCCTCATAACCACGTACAGAGCCATAGCCACCAGCATAAAAGTTTTCATAAAATGGCAAATCATTACCATAGCCAAGCTTAGTATAACCGCGTGCTACCCAGTCTTTGTAGAAGGGATAATAGATGTTGCCGCTATAAACAAGTTTTTGATAGTTGGTATCACCCAAGCCAATGGTGGCATCGACCGTATGGCTCATACCTTTGGTCGGGAACACTGGACGATCTAAGGTGCTATAGTCCCAGCCAAACAGTAGGTTATAAGTATTGTAGTCATTTTTGAAGCCTGTGCGTCCAGAAGCCTCATTTTCATCATTGACGAAATTCTCAAACGTACCGCCATCATCAATAATTTGCTGAACGTTTGATACACCCAAGAAGCGACCACCACGTACTGACGTATTATCAACGTTCAAGCCCGCACTAACGCGTTTGGTTTCATCAACAGGATAACTGTAGTTCAGCGTCGCACCATAAGAATCGGTGACATAGTTACTGACGTTTCTATCATCGTATTTCGTTTCACGATAATAGGCACTAAGACCTTGTGAGACGCCGTTTTCGGTAAAGTACGGATCGGTATAGCCCAAACTATAAGAATCACGGGTTTCTGAGCGCGATAGTGCCGCTTTCACACGGTTACCTGTACCCATAAAGTTGTTTTGTGTTAGATCTAACTGGAAAGTCACACCGCCGCTTTGTGAGTAACCCGCGGCAATCGTTGAACTACCAGAAGGCTGCTCTTCAACCGTATAATTGATATCTACTTGGTCTGGTTGGTTCGGTACTGGTTTTACATCAACGTTGACAGCTTTAAAGAAGCCTGTACGCATCAGACGTGTCCGTGACAACTGGATTTTGTCACTAGTCGCCAATGCGCCTTCTAATTGACGCATTTCACGGCGCAGGACTTCGTCTTGAGTTTTGATGTTACCAGTAAAATTAATACGACGAACGTAAATAGGACGTGCAGGGTCGATGAAATAATCGATATCCACTACTTTAGTCTCGTCATTGATACGTGGTACTGGTCTCACCTGCGCCAAATAATAGCCTTCATTACCGTAACGACTCTTAAGTGCCGCGGTGGTTTCATCGAGCTTGGCTTGCGAGTACTTTTCATTGGGTGCAAAAGTCACCAACTCTGTTAGTTCATTGTTCTCAAAAGTCGGCTTACCTAAGAAATTCACTTCGCCAAACTGATATTGTTCGCCTTCGCTTAGACTCACTTCGATAAACACACTGCTCTTATCTTCACTGATGTTGAGCACCGCATTATCTACTGCAAAACGTACATAACCATCGTTTTGGTAAAGCGCTTTTAGATTCTCTAAACTGGCAGCCAGCTTTTCTTTGGCATAACGATCAGACTTTGACAACAGACGTGTCCACGAGGACTCTTTTACCGCAAAAACGTCTTTGATTTCTTCATCACTAAAGTGTTTATTGCCAATGATATTAATATCGACCACTTTGGCAGGTTTGCCTTCGACAAAACGCACATCGAGCTTGACGCGATTGCCATCAAGTAACGTTTGATCAACCTCGATATTGCTGTTGTAATAGCCTTGGCTGATATATTGCTGCTGTAGCTCGTTGGCGACGCCTTGTAGCGTAGCTTGTTTCAGCACATTGCCGGCAGACAGACCAGCATTGTCTAGTCCTTGCTCTAACCCTTCTTTTGGAATGAGCTTATTGCCCTCAAAATTGACTTCAGCAATCGTTGGGCGCTCAACGACATCAAACCTTAGCTGTCCACCTTCGATACGGCTTTGAATATCAGCAAAATTTTCGGTCGCATAAAGCGCCTTAATACTGGCCGCTAAACTACTGTCATTTACCGTATCCCCTACCGAAATAGGTAGAACCGGATAGAGGCTATCGGGGGTTAAACGTTGCAAACCATTGAAACCGATGTCAGTGACTACAAATTCTGCAGCCTGTACTGGCATACTCATCATCGCTACAACTAACGGCAACCCTGCCGCGCTCATAAATAAAGGCGTACGCATAAACACTATCCGTCAATAAAAAACTTGCTTAAGTTAAGTTAAAAAGCCCATATTGTCTAGCGCATTTCGCATGAAATTTAAGCGCATACGCAGCAGACTCAGAACACTTTATATAAAATGCATCACAAAATAAACTAAAAATTACGATTAGTACAGAGGCCATGATACAAAGCATGCTACCTATCATGGTCATAATCATCCCATAATAGGCGTAAAACCATTAGTATCTCGTGCCTTATCGATTATATTAGCGATTCGCTGGTCAAAACAGCCGACTAATATCATTACCAATTGCTAACACCATGAAACCTGCCAGCAAGAGTAAACCGATATTTAGTCCAATCATTTGCACCCCTTCCGAGAGTGGCTTACCGCGAATCAATTCAATAAGATAATACACAATATGACCGCCATCCAACACAGGAATGGGCAAAAGATTGAGTACAGCAAGGCTCAAACTAATCAAAGCCGCCGTCGATAATACCATCTGCCAACTGATATCAAAACTCTGTTTGGCAACTTTGGCGATGGTAATCGGACCTGATAAATTGTCCAAACCAATCATGCCTGATAGCATCTTACCCATTGAGCTGACAGTCATCACTGCGAGCTGTTCAGTTTTCTCAAATGATTTCACCAGTGACTCACCGGGACCATAGACTACGGTGGTCTTGTAAGCATCAGGAATAATAATTTCGGACTGTGCCACCATAGCACCAATTTGCCCATAATCATTACCCAAATTGTCTTTTTTGCCTTGCGGCATAATCTGAAGCTGTACGGATTTACCATCACGCAATACTGTGAAGTTAAGCAAAGTTTCAGGACTGTCGCGGATGATACGAGTAGCACTGAGCCAATCTTTAATTGGTTGATCATTGATAGCAACAATACGATCGCCTACTTCTAGTCCTTGGCGACTGGCGGCACCATCAGCGGTCAAGTCACCTACTATCGGTGCAATATCTGGTTGCCATGGCAGCATACCAAAGCTGGTCAACGCATCTTTACCTTGCGCGCTGCCTTGCATAAACTGAGTTACGGGCGCTTGATAAGTTTTGATCGCATTATCAGCTTGCGCCTCTGATTGCAGAGTAATACTGACATTGTCCGTCTCACCCATTCGTCCAGCAAGCCGATAGTTGATGCCTTCCCACGTTTGTACCTCATGCCCATCAATCGCAACGATTTTGTCGCCAACTGGCAACTGTGCCATAGCAGCAGGCGTCTCGGGTAATACCTGCCCAATCTTGGTCGCCAGCTGCTCTGATGGTGTCATAAACAACACCCAAAACAGCGCAATAGCAATGATAAAGTTCATGATAGGACCAGCGGCAACAATCGCAATCTTTTTTAGCGGATGCTGACGATTAAACGCCAAATGTTGCTCAGCTTTTGCTACCTCACTTTCGCGCTCATCGAGCATTTTGACATAACCACCAAGTGGCAAAGCAGAAATGCGATAATCAATACCGCTTTTTTTGCTCGTCCAGCCAAAGAGTTTGGGACCAAACCCGATAGAATAGGTCAAGACTTTAACGCCGCAAAGACGAGCGACGATATAGTGTCCCCACTCATGTAAGGCAATAAGCGGACCTAAGACAAATATTGCCGCAAGGAGCGTTAATAAAAACGTCATGATCTTTTCTCAGTATGGTTTCTCAGCATTCTTTCTTAGCATCTTTTATTAACATCGTTTTTTAACGACGCAGTTGTTGATACACTTACACCAACTTTGCCACAAGTTTGTCCGTCAGGTGACGTGCTATTTTATCAATTGCGAGTATGTCTTCTATGTCAGCCGTTTCGTTTAACGGTGGCAGCTGTATGTCATTCAAAGCATGCTCGTTGATATCAGCAATGTCAGTCAGGCGAATTTTTTCAGCCAAAAACGCCGCCACGGCAATTTCATTCGCTGCATTTAAGACAATCGTCGCTTGTGTGCCCGCTTGCATCGCCTGTCTTGCCAAACGCAAACACGCAAATTTTTGCAAGTCAGGCTCAATAAACTCTAAGCCGCTGAGCGCAAATAAATCCAAAGGCTGCGAGCCACTATCGATACGATCAGGGTAACTGAGCGCATGGGCAATGGGCGTTTTCATATCGGGACTGCCGAGCTGCGCCAAAAAGCTACCATCGCTATATTCTACCATTGAGTGAATGATACTTTGTGGATGAATCACCACATTTATTTTATCTTCAGACAAATCAAACAAATGGCAGGCTTCGATTAACTCTAAACCCTTATTCATCATAGTAGCTGAATCGACGGATATCTTTTGACCCATTGACCAATTTGGATGTTTGACCGCTTCAGCAACGCTCGCTTGCTGCATCTGTGCAAACGATTTTTGCAAAAACGGTCCACCAGAAGCTGTTAACCATAGCTTACGCACGCCGTGGTTTGGCTGATGAATTTGGGTATTGTCCTGCTGAATAGCCAGTGGTAAACACTGAAAAATAGCATTGTGCTCAGAGTCAAGCGGCAGCAAAGTAGCGTTATGCATTTTGACAGCAGTAATCATCACTTGCCCTGCCATCACCAGCGCTTCTTTATTCGCCAGTAAAATACGCTTACCTGCACGAGCAGCGGCTAAAGTAGAAGGCAGACCAGCTGCGCCTACGATCGCAGCGACAACGGTATCCGTCTGCGAATCAGTGGCAATGTCGACCAGCCCTGCTTCGCCGCCTACCACATCGATGTCAAGACCTGTCGCACGGAGTCGCTGGGCAAAATCATCGACTGCGGCGGTCGGTACGCTAACGCGCTTTGGCAAAAACTGCTGGCAAAGTGCAAACAGTTTGTCTAAACGGTGATAGCCTGACAGAGCGTAGACCGTGTAAAGCTGTGGTTGCGCCGCTAATATTGCTAACGTGCTATCGCCAATCGAACCTGTCGCGCCTAGTACGGCGATGCGTTGCGTCATAACCATCGGTGCCTGTAAATGATACTCTAAAAAATTAAATAAGAAATCGATAAAACGTTTGATAAATAAGAGATAGACAATATCCAGTGTATTAACTAGTCACTCATCTTAACTACTATAATTAGGGCGTATCATCGTCTATGAATTATTTTTTCAGTCCTAAACCACTATCAAACCTAACTGCTGTATCGCCCAAAAACCAAGCGCAAATATCGGTGTGGCAGAGAGCAGTGAGTCGATACGGTCAAGCACGCCGCCATGCCCCGGTAAAATCGTTCCTGAATCTTTGACATCAGCGCGGCGCTTAAGCATCGACTCAAATAAATCACCAAGTACCGAGGCTAAAATAGTCAAGGCTGATAATGCTACAAATGCGACTAACGGTACACCAGTCAATTGCAACTTAAATACACTGATAGCAATGACCACGAGCAGACCGGTAACAAGGCCGCCTGCCAGCCCTTCCATGCTTTTATTGGGTGAGACATTTGGCGCCATTTTGCGGCGACCAAGCTTACGCCCCACAAAATAAGCGCCACTATCTGCGCACCAGACCAAAAGGAACACATAGAGCAACCACCATGCTGACAGTTGCCACAAATAAAACATCGCCGTAATCGATGCGGTCAATATCACCGCACCCATCAATGCCAGTTTTTTGCCATACCAATTGGTATGAGTCGGGAACACTCGCACCCAAGACAGCGCCATTAGCCATATAGCCAGTGAAGCCACCCACCAAAACAGCCATGTGACTTTAAACATGAGTGATACTAGGGTCAACACCAAAGCCAATAGCACAAACAGCGCAGGATGACGCCACTTAGGCATCAGCTTAGTCCATTCGTGAGCGGCGATAATAACGCCAATCGCTAATAGCGGTGCAAATAAAACAGGGGTTTGGCTCGCAAACATTGCAATACCAACGATAATAACGAGAACAACTGCCGTCTTAATTCGTTGCCACATACTTATTGAGCCTTATAATAATGAAAAACGCATGGTCAAAACGTGCATTATAGCAGTTAATCTACAATAGCCCACTAATAGCAGTTGACGCTTATTAACGCGGTTTATTATTTCACAAACAAGCAATATTAACTACTTATACGATAACCGCTTTGTAAGAGCTTTTTCCTTTACAAAATAACAGGCAAATGCTTAACACCATTAACGACTTGCTTGCTCTATCACTATCTGCTCACTGGTTTTGCCAAAACGGCGCTGCCGCTGAGCGAACTCTTTTACCATTGCTGCCAACTCATCAGCTGCAAAATTCGGCCATAATGTCTGGGTAAAGAATAGCTCAGCATAGGCTGACTGCCACAATAAAAAGTTAGAAATTCGGTATTCACCGCCTGTGCGTATCAGCATATCTACTGCTGGTGCATCTGCTAATTGCACATAGTTACCGAGCAATTCTTTGTTAATATCATCAGCACGTAACTGACCAGCCTCTACTTGCTGCGCCAGCTGTTTTGCCGCATGGGCAATATCCCATTGCCCACCATAACTGATAGCGATGACTAGAGTCATGGCTTTAAAGTTTGCTGTTTTTGCTTCAGCGTCTGCCATTAACGCTTGCAAATCATCACTCAGCTGACTGCGGTCACCAATAAAACGCAGACGAATACGATACTCATTCATGCGTGGTATTTGCTCATGAATGGTCGAGGCTAACAGTTGCATGAGTAGTGCCACCTCACTGGGCGGGCGTTGCCAATTCTCACTAGAAAATGCAAATACCGTTAATACTTCGATACCCGTATTAACGCAATACTCGACGATAGGATCGAGTGCATCTTTGCCAGCCACATGCCCTTGGCCTTTGCCCAAATCATTGGCTTTACCATAACGATTATTGCCATCCATGATGATAGCGATATGGCGTGGAAGAAGATCAGGAGCCAAAACGGCTGAAGTGGACATAGGCGAAAGTGCTTATTGTTAAGGTAAAATAATAATAACGGCTGCGATAACGATTAGAAAGCGTCATAACCATAATTCACAAACTTATCATAAACCCATCTATGGGCGTGATTTAGTTTGCAAGATAACGCTTATAAAATACAGTTTACAAATCTGAGCAAGCCTATTGCCGTATCCGATTGATATAACATTGACGCTATTATCGGTACCGTCTACACAATAATAAGCAGCCAATAGTACTGACAGATTGGCTGCTTATTATAAGGATATGACATAACGGATTTTTTCTAAAATAATCGAAAAACCAGTGCTTTATACGTCCATCAAGTCAGTTTCTTTTTTGCTCAAACGTTTATCGATGGTTTCGATATACTTGTCAGTGATTTTTTGAATATCATCACTCGCGCGGCGCTCGTCGTCTTCTGAGATCTCTTTTTCTTTGGCCAATTCTTTGATGTCATTCATCATGTCACGGCGAATATTACGGATAGAAACACGGCTACTTTCTGCTTCTCCACGCGCAAGCTTTTGCATGTCGCGGCGTGTTTCTTCTGTCAATGCTGGCATCGGTACACGAATCACATCGGCGGTCACTGGGTTGAGACCCAAATCTGCTTCGCGAATGGCCTTGTCAATTGCTTGTACCATGGTACGGTCAAACGGCTGAACCATGAGCGTACGTGAGTCTTCAACGTTGACACTCGCCACTTGATTCAAAGGTGTAGGCGACCCGTAATAGCTAACCATCACGCCTGACAACATACCTGGATGTGCGCGCCCTGTACGGACTTTGCTAAAAGTGCTCTCAAGCGCTTCCAGTGTTTTTTGCATACGCGCTTCGCCGTCTTGCTTAATCTCTTTGATCATTAGATATCCTTATTTATCGCTGTCGATAAATCATTCATTTGTTAGTAAATATACGGGTGTTCACTATTAATTATTAGCGACTGGTAGTTATTAACGACCAATCTAAGTTTAATGACTGGTATTCTCGTATTAATATTTAGAGCGTTCAGGCAAGTCAGTGATAAACGCGTGTGCCTTCATTTTCGCCCATGATGACATTTAATAACGCATTAGGCTTGGTCATATCAAACACTTGTAACGGCACGTTGTGCTCACGGCACAAGGCAATGGCAGTTAAATCCATCACGCCAAGCTTTTGCTCTAATACTTCATCAAAAGTTAAACCATCATATTTAACTGCATCGTCATGTAAGCTTGGGTCTTTGTCATAAACGCCATCTACTTTGGTGGCTTTTAGAATTAAGCCCGCTTCAATTTCAATACCACGTAAGCAAGCAGCAGTATCAGTGGTAAAGAAAGGGTTGCCCGTACCAGCAACAAAGATACATACTTCGCCATTTTTGAGATAGCGAATGGCATTACGGCTGCTATAGCTTTCGGTCACTTCACCGATTGGCAAGGCTGACATCAAGCGGGTTTTAATATTGCGGCGCTCAAGCGCATCACGCATCGCCAGACCGTTCATAACGGTTGCTAACATACCCATTTGATCACCAGTCACACGACCGACTAAGCCTTCTTGTTGCAACTGCGCGCCGCGATATAAGTTACCGCCGCCGACCACGATACCGACTTGAACACCAAGACCACGCAAATGGGCGATAGACAAGCTCATCTTATCGAGCACTTCGCTATCAATTCCCATCTCTTTGCCACCAGCTAAGGCTTCACCAGAGAGTTTCAGCAAGATACGAGAGTAACGCGGGTTTTTGTCAGACATGAGGTCACCTTGTTAGCATTAAATTATAATTAAAATGAGCGGTAAAACACAAATAGAGTTTGCCTTCGAATTTACTCGAAGTGTCATCACCGAGGTATTATATAGGAAGCACCGCAACTGATGACAAACGTGTAAAAAGGCTAAATTGCGCTAATTGTAGCAAAAACTGCCCGCGATTGGGCAATTTTCATGCGTCTATTACAGTGACTAATCAGCTACAGTGACTGCTTAGCCTTTGTAACTGGCAAACAAATCATATTCGCTAGCGTCGTCAATCGTCACCGTTAGGAATTGTCCGACTTTAACTTGAGCGGTAATCTCATCAACGTAGACATGACCGTCAATCTCTGGTGCGTCAGCATAGCTACGACAAATAGCAATGCCCTCTTCACTATCAATTTCGTCGACCAATACCATCAAGGTTTTGCCGACTTTCTCTTGTAGCTTTTGCGCTGAGATGTCTTGTTGCAGCGTCATCAAACGCTCATAGCGCTCTTGCTTAATCTCTTCTGGCACATGATTTGGCAGGTCATTAGCCACTGCGCCTTCGACTTCTGAATAGGTAAATGCGCCAACACGATCAAGGCGAGCTTCTACTAACCAATCAAGCAAGCATTGGAAATCTTCTTCTGTCTCGCCAGGGAAGCCAACAACGAAGGTTGAGCGAATGACGATATCAGGGCAAATCTCACGCCATGCATGGATACGCGCCAAGGTGTTTTCGCTATGCGCTGGGCGTTTCATCGCTTTTAGGATGCGATGGCTGGCATGTTGAAACGGAATGTCGAGATAAGGCAGTAGCTTCTTCTCGCCCATTAGCTCAACCACTTTATCGACATGCGGATATGGATAGACATAATGCAAGCGCACCC
This sequence comes from Psychrobacter sp. TWP2-1-2, assembly GCF_049896785.1. Taxonomy (NCBI): domain Bacteria; kingdom Pseudomonadati; phylum Pseudomonadota; class Gammaproteobacteria; order Moraxellales; family Moraxellaceae; genus Psychrobacter; species Psychrobacter sp. TWP2-1-2. The sequence continues at coordinate 76,959 of NZ_JAFCVA010000010.1, forward strand.
AAATGCCTAAATCATTTAAGGCTTGGCACAAGTCATAAAACTTCGACTTCAGCGGCATGCCATTCCAAAAACTGGTCTTATATTTCAAATCCAGTCCATAAGCAGAGGTATCTTGCGAAATAATAAGCAATTCTTTCACGCCAGCATTTTTCAGCGCCAGCGCTTCATTCATCACACTGTCAATCGGACGTGAAACCAAGTCTCCACGTAAGCTTGGAATGATGCAGAAAGTACAACGATGGTTGCAACCTTCTGATATTTTTAGATAAGCATAATGGCTTGGGGTCAATTTGATACCCGCCTCATTAATCAAATCTATCTTTGGATCATAACCAGCGTCCTGACTGCGGTCAGGCTTGGGCACATGCAGCGAAACGGCTCTAATGACCTCATCATAAGCATGAGCGCCAGTTACTGCCAATACAGCGGGATGCATTTCACGGATTTTATCTGCTTCTTTACCCAAGCAACCTGTGACGATGACTTTACCGTTTTTGCTAATCGCTTCGCCGATGGCATCAAGCGACTCTTGTACTGCTGACTCAATAAAACCGCAAGTATTCACGACAACTAGATCTGCACCTTCGTAATCACTCGCCACTTGATAACCATCACGGCTAAGCTCAGTGATAATGCGCTCACTATCGACCAAGGCTTTTGGACAACCAAGCGACACAAATCCAATCTTTGGCGCTGCACTAACTGGCATCGTAGCAGTCGCATTGGCAGTCGTTACATCACTACTTTGCTCAATGCTACGGTTTTGATTGTGATTGGCTCTATGATGGTAAGGTTGGTTAGTATTTGCTTGACTAACATCTGCCTGATTGTCTTGTGCTATATTTGGTTTGGCAGGATTAAAAACGGTGACAGTGTCTTTTAACATAGAATCTGTTGGCGTAGAAGTTGACGGTGAGGTAGTAACAGTCGTATTAACCGACTCGGTAGAAGTGTTGGGCATGGCTGACCTTGCTAGAGATAAATTGGCTGTGCGCATTGTACGTTTTTTTTGCAAAAATCGCCAGTTTTGCCGCTCTATAGTGTTGATTTATGGTTAAATATTATATCGCGTCTTCTTTTATTCTAGGCAATAGCCATGACAACCCATTTGACAACCGTAAAACCGACACCTGACTTAGCATTCATGTCACAGCATTTGTTCACCGCTATTTTATGGATCAATGATGATTTATCGATCACTTGGCTAAATGCCCAAGCCGAACAACTACTTGCTATTAGTAGTGGACGCTTACTGGGTCAGTCTATATTGACACTGCTTGCATCCAAAGCATTGAAATCAGCCGATAGCAATCATGACAGTGATAACCATATAACTGTCGATAAAAGTAGTGGTGAAGATATCCATGAACAAACTTGCTCTTTAAAAGAACGATTTCAGCAAGCAAAGCAGTATCAACAACCCTTTATCGATCATGATCACCTTATCAGCACACCGCTAAATGGTAATTTATCATTCTCAGTCGATTATAGCGTGACCCCTGTCATTTATGAGCAGCAACCTTATTTTATTATTGAGATGTGGGGCAAGGATCGCCAAAGTCGCATATCAGAGGAACAACGCCAGCAGCAACAATATAATGTTGCCCGTCATATGCTGCGCTCGGTCGCTCATGAAATCAAAAATCCGCTTGCCGGTATTCGCGGGGCGGCGCAATTATTACAGCGGCAATTCATCAAATTCAGTGACGCCTCGCCTCTTAATAGTGCTCCTCCTGCTATTCTTGGCACAAACCCTATGGTAAACCCGAATAGCCATCTGCAAAAAACGGCTGAAAAACTGCGCAATTATACTGATATCATCATCTCAGAAACGGACCGTCTAACCCATCTTATTGGGAAATTCCTTGGCTCCAATCAATTACCAAATTGGCAAACGCTAAATATCCATGAGCCACTGGAGCATGTTTTATCTTTGGTCGTCAATCAATATCCGCAAGTGACGCTACAGCGCGATTATGACTTGTCATTGCCTGAGTTATGCGCTGATAAAGATCAGCTGATACAAGTGTTTTTAAATCTGATTAATAATGCCTGTGAATCGATGACTGAGTTTGAGCAAACGCTGCAGCAAAGAGAGTTGTCCGAGCCTAAGGTGCAACAACCTGTCACTTCACAAACGAGTAATAAGGACAGCACCAGTTATAAGCCAACACTGCACATTCAAACCCGCATTGCCTTTCAACATACCATTGCTGGGCAACAGCACAAGCAAGTGCTACAAATCAACATTACCGATAACGGTTCAGGCATTGATCCAGCATTGATCGGACAGATATTTTTCCCAATGGTGACCAGCCGTGCCGCAGGGACGGGGCTAGGATTGTCTATCGTGCAAGATATCATCAGTCATCACCATGGTATGATTGACGTGAGCTCCCAACAATCAAAAAACCTTAACGACAGTGTCAAAAATGACTACAACCACCAACACACCAGTTTTACGCTGTACTTGCCTTTCAATCAGCCAGCGCACCATGCTTAAAATAGCCAGTACCCAAGGCTTAGAAACCATGACCTAACCTATGAAACAATCACCCTGAATCACTTGCTTATTAGGCCTGATAAATGACTGCATATAATGACCACGCCACATCTAACAGCGACAATCAAGGCTCTGCCCAAACATCAGACAATCAAGAGTCTAGTAACCGAGAGTCTGATAAACGAGAACCTGATAACCAAGCTACAAAAGTAACGGTCAATAATGCACCTAATACTAACCCTGCAACGTTATGGCTCATCGATGACGATGCAGCCCTGCGTTTGGTGTTGGCAGATACTTTTGAAGACGCAGGATTGACGGTTATCAGCTTTACCCAAGCGCAAGCGGCGTGGACACGCCTCAACGATATTTTGCAACAGCAGGAATCAGCCGCTCAGTTGCCCGATGTGATATTGACTGATATTCGTATGCCCATGATGGACGGGTTGTCTTTTAGTGACTGGGTACATGAGCATTTCCCTAAGCTGCCTATTGTCATTATGACGGCGCATTCTGACCTCACCTCTGCTATTAATAGCTATCAAACAGGTGCTTTTGAATATCTGCCAAAACCTTTTGACTTAGATGATGCAGTCGTCACGATTTATAAAGCCATTAATTATCAGCCCAATATGCTGGCAGCGGCGGCAGCAAACTCTACTCCTGAACCTACTCCGAAGACCGTTACCAAAAATTCATCAGATACTTTACCAAATATCAAGGTAAAACCCAATACCAGATCCAAGCTTGCTAGCAAGGCTACTCTGATCAGCCAAACCAATAAAACATCCAGCCCTAAAATTAAAGTTAAACCTGCCATCAGTGCTAATGACAATCCGAGCGGCATCATTGGGCAATCACAAGCGATGCAGACGGTGTTTCGTGCCATTGGCAGACTGGCACACTCACCCATTACTGTCCTGATTACTGGTGAATCAGGCACGGGTAAAGAGTTGGTCGCCAGTGCGCTGCACCAGCATTCACCGCGTCACCAGCAACCTTTTATTGCCCTAAATATGGCCGCCATTCCACATGATTTGATTGAATCTGAATTATTCGGTCACGAAAAAGGGGCGTTTACTGGTGCGACGACGACGCGACAAGGGCGTTTTGAGCAAGCGGATGGTGGGACATTATTTCTAGATGAAATTGGCGATATGCCTTATAGCACCCAAACTCGGCTGCTACGAGTACTGGCCAATGGTGAGTTTTTTCGCGTCGGTGGACAGCAGCCGGTCAAAGTGAATGTACGCATCATTGCCGCTACTCATCAAAACTTAGAAGAACTGGTCAAACAAGGCAAATTCCGTGAAGATCTGTTTTATCGCCTCAATGTAATTCGCTTGCCGTTGCCGCCATTACGGACACGACCTGAAGACATTCCAGCATTAGCCCATTACTTTATGCAGCGGGCTGCTGAACAGATGAACAGTGCAGAGAAACAGCTGCATCCGACAGCGCTACACATCATGCAGGCTTTTGAGTGGCGTGGCAATGTCCGCCAACTTGAGAATGTCTGCCTTTGGTTGACGGTGATGGCCACAGGCGACACCGTGATGGTGGATGATTTGCCACCAGAGCTGCTTGAAAATATCTCGTCTGATTTAGAAGCGTATCAAGAGCAAAGTCAGCCTACACAAGCTATGACTCACAATGAGCAAATACGCCCTCATTCCCACCGTTCAAGTTGGCAACAAGCATTGGCTGCTTGGGCTGAGCAATCTCTACAAACAGGAGAAACCGATATCTTGCAGACGGCAACCCCTGAGTTTGAACGCGTTTTATTGACGGCAGCGCTCAACCATAGTGGTGGCAAAAAGATCGCTGCTGCTAATTTACTCGGTTGGGGGCGCAATACCCTGACACGTAAATTACAGCAATTAGATATTTCTTCAGCAGAAGGGCAAAATAATCGTTATTAAAGGCGCAAACTCATAAACATGAATACCATTCATATCAATAGCTTATAAAAATAAGTGAAAATAAATGATAAATATTTAAAAATAATTGCAAATAGGGGTTGCCAAACGTTTCAAACTCTATATAATAGCCAACCACTGAGACGCACTACCGAATCAGTTAACTGTCTATATTGTGTTTGAGTTTAAACGCTAATAATGATAGAGTAACGGAAAATGGGGCTGTGGCGGAATTGGTAGACGCACCAGATTTAGGTTCTGGCGCCGCAAGGTGTGAGAGTTCGAGTCTCTCCAGCCCCACCATTTTCGGATAGTACATCTTAGACCAAATATCAAAGCCTGCTTTTTAGCAGGTTTTTTTGTGTCTGTATTTTGTCGGAAAACAAACACTCACTTCAAAACTAATTCAGATCTCCTTCGCTTTTCTTTAATACCAGATTAGTATTTTGGAATAAAAACCCACACCCATCTAATAATTACAATAAAACAATATTTATAATTAATTAGTAATACTAACGACTAATTGTTTACATTAGTTAACTTTTTGTTTACATTACCCTTGACAGGCTTAGGTATGAGATATTCTATAAACATCATACTTAAATAAAAGAGTTAAGTTTATTGATAGTCCAAAAGGAAAGATAATGAAAACTATAGTTGCCTTGTTGGCTGCCCTATCATTGGTTGGTTGTGTTTCAGCATCTGAGCATGCTGCCCAAGTCCAAAACAATGGAAACATCTCTGTAGGGGTTGTTCAAAAACAGATTAAAGTTGGAATGAGTGGCGCAGATGTGTTGCAGGCGCTTGGCTCACCAAATATGGTTTCTACTGACGACAAAAGAAGAGAAGTTTGGGTTTACGATAAGGTAGCAACAGATACCGTGCAGTCATCAAGTACAGGCTGGGTATTTGCTGTTTTAGCTGGTGGCCAGACTAGCTCAGGAGCATCGTCTAGATCACAAAGAACGCTGACTATCATAATAAAATTTGATGAGCAAAACTTGGTAAGAGACTTTGCATACCATTCCTCAAAATTCTAAAGGCCAGCTAAATGAAAAAACTGAAATATATATTTGTTGCTTGTGCCTTAGGAATAACAGGCTGTGCAACCACTCCACCAGAAAACTTATTTCAAGTAGCAGAGACCTCATTACAAGATCGACAAATGCAATCGAGATTTTTTGAAACAAGCAACGAGGTAGAGCTTCTTTCGGCTGGGTTAGCTGTGTTACAAGACATGGGATATTCAATAGATGAAACAGAGACAAAATCAGGTGTTGTGACCGCATCTAAAACTGTAGATGCTACTAACAATGCGCAGATAGCGGGTGCTGTATTACTAGCGGTACTTGGTGGCGGAAACATGTCGATTGATAGCCAGCAACAGATAAAAGTTAGTTTCGTAACATTACCGTCTAAAAACAATAAAAATGGTTATTTAGCTAGAGCTACTTTTCAACGCATTGTGACGAATACACAAGGACAGGTAACCAAAGCCGAAACAATGAAAACAGAAGAGCTATATGCTGAATTCTTTAACAAACTATCTAAATCAGTATTCTTAGAGGCTCAAAAAATATGAATACATTAAAAATAGCTTTATTCGCAGCTTGTCTAACTTTGATTACTGGTTGCGCTACAACTCATGATGCCAGAATTTTAGGCGCTGACAATCAAGTAGAATTACGTAGTATGCAAACTAGATCTTTTGATACTAGTGATAAAACTGTAGTTGTTAGAAATGTCATATCAACGTTACAGGATTTGAGCTTTGTAATTGATAAGGCTGATACCGACCTTGGTACTGTTTCAGCGACGAGATTGTATAATGGCAACAAGGTTAGAATGACTGTAACCGCGAGACCGTCTTCTTCTAGCAAGTCTGTAATCGTTAGAGCTAACGCTCAGTACAACCTAAAGCCAATTGAGAATCCTAAAATATATCAAGATTTCTTCTCATCTTTATCGAAGTCGCTTTTCTTATCAGATAATGCTGTAGAGTAAAACATAATATCCTAACCATTAAAAATAAAAAAAACTCACTAAATAGTGGGTTTTTTATTTAACTCCTTCCACATAAAACTGTACTCTTAGTAAATTCGTAATTGCTCTAAACTCTTCAACACCTCTTCCATACTCTGATACCTTCTCTCCACCCGCTTTGCCAATGCTTTATTAATGATACCTTGATAGTGACTATATTCTAACGGTAAGGTTGGAATAGGCTGTTGGCAATGCTGAATCGCCCATGCTTTTAATTTGTCATTACTGTTAGCACATATCTGAAACGGTCGCTTGCCTGTTAGTATTTCAACCATCATAATACCAAACGCATAGATATCACTTTGCACTGTCGCACTCTGACTCTTACTTTGCCAGCGTTCAGGGGCAAGATACGCTGGTGTACCAGCAAGACTAGTCTCTATTGATTTACTAATTGGCTTAGCTAAGGCAAAATCGTTTAACAATAAATCAGCCTTGATACAGCTATCATCCGCATGATTTGGCAAAAAATCATCTAGCAAAATATTACTGGGCTTAATATCATTATGTAGCCAACCAGCGCTATGTAGAGTAGCGATAAGGTGCGCAGATTGCACCATAAAATGATGCTTTCGTTGAGAATTTAATAACGAATGATTTCGAATATTAAGCTGAGTTGCTAAGCTACCACTGAGATAATATGGCATGGTAAGTATCGTCAGCTGCGAAAACGGATCTAATACCTGTACCCTTAAAGTTTCATAAGCGAGCATTGGCGGAGCAATAGCAAAAAGACTGTCTTGAAATCTCTTTTGATTGGCTGATAAATTATTGATAGATTTTAGAATACCGATTTCATGGGTTAAGCCCGCCAAATTTTGATTGCTAGCAGCCGTTAACTGCCATTTAATCATCACTCGACCAAACTGTAGATGCTGGGCACGCGTCAAGCCTTGGTAGTCATTCTCGTTATTATTGTTACTTTGCTGGCTGAGTCGTTGATGCGAAATATCGTTATAATTCAGGCTTGAGAATAACGCAGTCAATGTTGGCAACATTTGCTGTGCTTGCATTTGTAATGCTTGTTTTGCACACGCTTTTGCATTAGAGGAATTACTGGCATTATGTTTCATGGTAAAGTGAAGCCTTTATACGTCTAGTATGCCACACGTTATTTTAATTTTTATGAGCGACTGAGTATTATGCCCCAATCCACTAAGCCTGTTAAGAATTACGCCCTACCCGACCATTTATTGGATTTACTTGGACAGTATTTACAAGAGCAAGTCACGCCCACTATCGAGATTGATCCTGCACAGCTCGCCTATCGCTGGGTCGGTGGTCATAATGGACATTTGGAGCCATTGGCAGTGAACTTATTTTTAAGTTTAGATGATTTGCATGGTATCGATACGCAAAAGGCAAAACTGGTACAAAACACACGACAATTTCTAAAGGGCTATCCTGCCAATCATGTCTTGATGACAGGGACACGTGGTGCTGGCAAATCATCGCTGATTCGGGCATTGCTACAAGCCTATCATAGTGAAGGATTACGCATTATTGAAATTGCCCGTGATGACCTGCGAGTGCTTGATAAGATACGCGCCGTCATTAATGCACTGCCGACCGAGTGTGGTTGTCACTATGTGGTGTACTGTGATGACTTAGCATTTAACGGTCAAGACGAGAGTTATCGGACGTTAAAAAGCGTATTGGACGGCTCGCTAGACTCAGAGCAAGACAAGTTGTTGGTTTATGCGACCAGTAATCGCCGTCATCTATTGCCTCAGCTAATGAAAGACAATGTCAATATTTATAATGGTCAAACCGATGAGGTCAATCCTTATGAAACCATTGATGAGACGGTATCGCTGTCTGATCGCTTTGGGCTTTGGTTGTCCTTTCATCCAATGGATCAAAATACCTATTTACACATCGTGCGCCATTATTTATCACTTTCGCCAAACCGCCATCTAGATAATGCGAATGACGTTAAAGAAAGTAATAATGAAGAAAAAAATAAGACGTTACCTGATAACATCAGAGCAGCAGCGCTACGTTGGGCATCAGAGCGCGGTGGACGTTCAGGACGAGTGGCGTATCAGTTTAGCCGCCACTGGATAGGACAGACACGATTAACAGCTGAAGACAGTCCATCGTAAAGCTTCATTAAAAGTTATTTTTATGATGACGCTCAGTACTTAACGACCGCGTGCAGAACCCAAATATTGTACGCGGTTATTTTCTTTAATACCTGCCACATCAACCGCACCATCGACCATGTATTGGTCAAAATCTGCGGCTAGCCATAGATTACCTTTGTAAACGCTCTCAGCATCTAGACGAATGTATGCCATATTTGGCGTTTTGCTATTAGGATTCTCAAAACCCTGATAACGCGCGCTAAAATGGGTCAATATTAGATTGTTTACACCACTGTTTTCTACAAAATCCGCCACCAATTGCGCACTACTATGCATTGGATCAAACTCTGGATTTTTGGCTTGAATCTTAGTCAATACCTCATGCGTATATGTCGCTTCATGCACCAATAAATCCGTATCAACCAACGCCGCAGTGAGACACGCTGGCGTATCGTTATCACCAGCCACCACTACTCGCGTTCGTGATAGTTCATCATTGACATAATCACCTGCACATAATTGCTGACCCTCTTCAGTGATGACATCGTGACCTTGCTGCAATTTACCCCATAGTGCGCTTGCAGGAATACCTTGTGCCAGCAGTTTGTCCGTATCAAGCGTGCGATGATGGATAGTCTGCGTGATACCAAATGCATGAGAAGCAACCCGATGTGCTAGCAACGTGATATCAATATCAAGCTGATGCTGGTCGCTTAATCGGATATTCACCTTGCTTGTATCACGTTGCTCAGATAGCACCTCTTCAATCGCTATAAAATTAAGAGTAAAGGGTAAATACAATTCCGTGGTTAAGGTAATGGCTTCGAGCAATGTCGCGATTGCTTTTGGGGCAATGAGGGTCAGCGGATCACGGCGTTCTGACATGGCGGCACTCGCCAATAACCCTGGTAACCCGTAGCAATGATCGCCATGCACATGGGTGATACAGATAGCGGCTAGTTGATGCAAAGAGAGCTTGGTATGCAATAGCTGCTGCTGTGTGCCTTCACCGCAATCTATCAGTAGCCATGGACGCGATTTTTTATTTTGATTGGCATTCTGTTGACGAATGCCCTGCTGTAACCCAGATAAATAAGGATTCAGACATTCAATCGCCAGTGCGGTCACATTGCGCTGTTTGGTTGGCACACCGGCAGAGGTACCCAAAAAAGTCAGCTTCAACATAGATTACTTCTCTTACACATGATACTTATCTGCTATGACAATTGGCACATCATGGTTTTTTGCGCTGCAACCATCTGCCCACCATTGGCCGTACATTCACTGACCATATTTGACTCATAAGATTTCCAGCCGCCATAAAAGCTGGCAATACACAATATAACCACGAGCAATTTTTGTGACCATGCTTTAATGGAGACCTGCTGATGGTTCACATTGTCAGCAGTCGTATCAAGCGCAGGCTTAGCAGCAATGCCAGTATCGACATCAGTATGCTTGTTATTCAATTTATTTAAGTCTGTCATTTCTTATCCTAAAAAAGGTTTTGTTTATGAATAAACAAAACCCTTCATTTTAATATTAAATCAGTCATTTATTAACGATTAAATGCGACGCTTTTAGAACTGCAAACGACCACCCTTTTCTTCTGCACGCTTAAAGGCATCACGCTCTTCACAGCGTTTTAGCCAAATTAAGATATTGGCATATTTACTGCTATCTAATCCTGTACCAGCATTAGCACCTACAACCGCAAGATGCATTTGGATATCAGCGGCACTAAATTCAGCCCCAGCAAACCAATGATTGTCTTGCAAATGCTGCTCTATCATCGCCAATATAGCATCTAGACTTTTGCTTATCATATTTTTTTCGACTTGATTGCGAATGCTTTTGCTCACAGGCTTGATCAGCATGGGCGACTGCCCAACCACTTTGTTAAATACCAAACGCATGACCAATGGCGGCATCACTGATGCTTCAGCGAAATGTAACCAAAACGTGTAAGCCTCCCACGCCGCTTCATTATCATCCGCAGGCTTGAACTGTTTCTCTCTATCATAATGCTTCAACAAGTATTCGATAATAAAACCTGATTCGATGAGCACACGGTCATTTACTTCTAACATGGGTGCATGACCGAGCGGATGTATTTTTTTTAAACTGTCAGGCGCACGGTATGCTTTATTGCGCTCATAGCAAGTCAATTGATAATCGACGCCAAGCTCTTCTAACAGCCAAATAATACGAAATGAGCGCGAATTTGCTAAATGATGAAGGTGTAACATAAACCATCCTAGTTATAATGTGAATAAGTTATCGTATGAATAAGTCGTAATATGTATAGTTGGTGCCACGCATTCCATTAATAAACGTTGTTAAGCGTGGCAGCAATGCTATCGATAATAGCGTAATTAATGCCTCTTTAACACAGAAACTGTGTAGAGTAATGACGAAAAATACTGCCCGCTAAGTCAAGTCTAGATCGACTTGCTGGCAGGCGCTACTTTGAATGCAGCTCTTCAATTTTGCGTGTCATCTTATGTATTTTTTGCTGATACTTTCTAATTTTGCGGAAACGATGCGCGGTTAACACACCTTTAATACGGCGGTTTTTCAGACGGCGACGTGGCGGGAAGCTACCCACTTGTGGCTCATTATAACCATGCAAACGGTCATCACGCTTACGCGCCAAGTAACCAAGCGCACTATCCACAATCATCATCAACAGCGCGACAAAAATCATGCCGTACATAAATAAAGAGCCGCCCTCATCGATACTTTGATGCAAAATCGTGATGGAAAATATAAATAAAAATATCGGCTCAAGGTAGCATAAGGTGCCAAATAATGAGACGGGCAGCTTTTGACTGGCAACCATGGTCAACGACATCGCAGCCGTACTGATAATGCCTAATAGTGGCAACAGATACCAAAACTTATCGGTAGATATCGCCAGCGCAAACCCGCCATTGAGATATAAAGCAATCAACACCACTGGCGTCAATAAAACAAGGTCAGAGATAAGCCCTGTGATCGGCGGCACAGCCAATTTACGACGCAGTAGATAATAAGGCGGATAACCCAAGCAAACAAATAAAGTCGCCCAAGAAATACTGCCGTACTGAAAGACATCATAGGCAATACCTGCGCCTGCGCAAATGGTGGCAATCCATTGTAACAAGCTCATGTCTTCGTTATAAAAAAACCGACCAACCATAATCATAATCATTGGATATAAAAAGTAACCCAATGTCACCTCAAGCCCTAAATCATTGACAGGTGCCCACATAAATATCCAGATTTGCGCGCCCAATATTGGTGTGGGTATGATAAATAAAAACCATTCTTTTGGCGTCTTTAGGGTTTTTAAATAATCAAAAATATGCTGCCACTGCTTCAGCACACTAATCAGCAGCACCAGACTCAATAGCATCATCAATACGCGCCAAGAAGAGACTTGCGTGCCTGACAACGGCTGCATCAATAGACCAAATAAGAATAGCAATGAATATAAAAAATTTGCTGCCACTGCAGCGATGGTACCCTGCGACGTTTGATTCGTGGTGAGCATAACGACAACCTTGAAAAATGAGCGCACGTCCTTGGCAATTTTAGAAAAAAAACAAAAGCCTCCGACGCGGACGTCGAAGGCTTTTTGATCTATAAACTCTGTTATCTACAACATTATCATATAAGATTGAGATAAATACTTGGAATATATCGTGTTTATCTTATGGTCAGTATTATGTCAAAGTCAGAATAGATAAGCAATACACCTGCTTCACTAAAGCGTGCGCCTATTCATTCAGTATCTTACTTTGCACTCAACTGCTCGATTTTTTGCTGTATTCTATCCATCTTTTTTTGATAGCGCCGAATCTTGCGAAAACGATGCGCGGTTAAAACCCCATCAATACGCTGATCTATGAAACGACGACGCGGCGGAAACCCACCCACTTGTGGCTCTCGATAGCCATGCAAATGATTGTCACGGCGGCGCTTAAGATAACCTTTTATACTATCAGCAATCATCACCAGTAACGCCAAACTTACCATACCATACATGAATAAAGAGCCGCCTTCATCGAGGCTTTGACTTAGAACGGTGATAGATAAAACAAACAGCAGCATAGGCTCGACATAGCTTAACGCCCCAAATAATGACACAGGTAATTTGCTACTGGCAATCATGGTTAAGGACATCGCCAGCGCACTAAAGGCTCCTAGCAGTGGTAATAAATACCAGAACTTGATGTCCTGTGCTGCCGTACTAAAGCCGCCGCTAAAATACAACATAATGAGCACCACTGGCGTTAACAAAGCCAAGTCAGACAACAGCCCTGTGATAGGCGGCACAGCCAGTTTACGCCGCAATAGATAATAGGGTGGATAGCCCAAGCACACAAACAACGTTACCCAAGATACTGAGCCATATTGAAAGATATCATAGCCAATACCTAAGGCTGCACATAGCGCGGCCACCCACTGTAACGCACTCATATGCTCGTGATAAAAGAAACGACCCAGCACTATCATCACCAGCGGTAATAAAAAATAGCCCAAGGTGACATCCAGACCAAAGCCATTGACTGGTGCCCACATAAATAGCCAAATTTGAACACCCAAAATCGGTGTGGGCAAAATAAATATCAGCCACTCTTTCGGAGTTTTTAAGGTTTTCAAATAATCAAAAACATGTTGCCATTGCTTGGTAAAACTGACCAACAATAGCAAACTTAGCAGCATCATGAGCACGCGCCATGAGGCTACCTGCGTACCTGTCAAAGGCAGCATAAATAGCCCAAACACAAACATCATCGAAAATAAAAAACTCGATGATATCGAAGCAAGGGTTCCTTGAAAAGTTTGATTGGTCGAGAGCATAACAACAGCCTTAAAAATAGAACTTTATGGGCATTATTTATAAAAAATTAGAGCAGCGGAAACTTAAAAGCAGACTCTAACAATAGATGACGTACAGAAAAAAATAAAAGCCTCCGACGATAACGTCAGAGGCTTTTTATAGAACAATCATATAAGACTAGATCAAAAAGCTAACTACTGAGACATTTATTCGTCGCCTGCGTTTTCACCGTCTGTACTGTCAACATCTAATTCATTGTCAGTAGCAATATCCATAACGTCATTCGTTGCTGTGTTGCCAGTCTCCGCATCAATATCTATCTGCTCTTGACCTGCCACATCAAATGTACCATCTTCTCTCATGGCATCAACCAGCTCATCGTCACCTTCTTCATGCTCAACACGCGCCATAGCGACCAGCTTCTCGTCTTTTGATAGACGAATCAGCGTCACACCTTGCGTATTACGACCAGAGCTAGCAACATGCTCAACGGGCGTACGAACCAACGTACCTTTGTCAGAGATTAAAATAATATCGTCTGTAGAGTCAACCTTAGTGGCTCTTACTAGCGCACCATTACGCTCACTGGTTTTGATGGCAATTACACCGCCGCCGCCACGATTTTGGGTATTGAACTCATCGATAAAGGTACGTTTACCAAAGCCGTTTTCACAAGCAATAAGGATTTCGCGTACATCATCTTCGATCACAACCAATGATTTTATCGACTCATTAGCCGCCAAACGCATACCACGGACACCTTTAGCCGTACGACCCATCACACGCGCATCATTTTCATCAAAACGAATGGCTTTACCACTGGATGCAAACAACATCACTTCTTGGCTACCATTAGTGATACGAGCACTGACCAGCTTATCGCCCTCTTCTAGTCCAACCGCAATCAAGCCGTTCGAGCGAATATTGGCAAACTGCTTAAGCTCTACCCGCTTCACCGTACCATTGGCAGTTGCAAAGAACACAAAAGGTGGCTCTGCTTGCGTGCTGTCGTCTAATAGATCATCATCCCCATCTATTAGAGCCTCTGTTAACGCTTCACCTTTTACCGATAGCTCTTCCACTATTTTTGGAATCGGTAGTATCGTAGTGACCGTTTCATCAGGATTTAAGCCAATTAAATTCACTAATGGACGACCACGAGCCCCGCGACTGGCAATCGGCACTTCAAAACCACGTAAGCTAAAGACACGACCGCTATCCGTGAAGCATAATACGGTAGCGTGCGTTGAGGTCACCACCAAATGATCAATCACATCATCTTCTTTCATTGCCGTTGCAGACTTGCCCTTACCGCCACGTTTTTGCGCGACATAATCATCAATCGGCTGAGTTTTTGCATAACCAGTACGCGAGACCGTCATGACAACCGTCTGTTCAGGAATCAAATCTTCACGGTTAAAGTCAGTACGTGAGTCAATAATATCGGTACGGCGCTCATCACCAAAGTTATCACGAATCTCAATCATCTCATTGGATATAATGGTCATTAGCTTATCAAAATCACCAAGAATAGACTCTAAATGAGCGATTTCACGTAGCAAATCCTGATATTCTTCGGTCAACTTGTCTTGCTCAAGACCCGTTAGACGATGCAACTGCATATCTAAAATTGCGTTGACCTGCTCAAGTGATAAGCGATAACGTTCTTCGCCCTCAATCAAGCCAAATGGTGCTTTAGGATCTTCGCCTTCGATATAGTCAGGACGCACAGATTGACTACCAGCAGCGGTAAGCATCGCCACCACGCTACCTGAACCCCACGTATTATTTAATAAGCTTTCACGTGCCAAACCGCGGTTTGCAGAGGCTTTAATTGTTGCAATAATCTCGTCGATATTGGCTAACGCAACAGTCAAACCTTCGAGCAAATGACCACGTACGCGTGCTTTGTTTAACTCATAAATCGTACGGCGTGTCACCACTTCTTGGCGATGACGTACAAAGGCGGCAATCAGCTGACGCAAAGTCAGTAATTTCGGCTGACCATTATCAAGCGCCACCATATTGATACTAAAGCTTGATTCGAGCGGCGTTTGCAAGAACAAGTTATTAACGATAACTTCAGCTGTCTCACCACGACGCAAATCAATGGCGATACGCATACCATCTTTGTCAGATTCATCACGAATCTCGCTAATACCTTCAATCTTTTTATCACGTACGAGTTCTGCGATACGCTCAATCATTTTGGCTTTATTAGATTGATAAGGTACTTCGGTAAAGACAATACGCTCACGATCGCGGTTGACACCCGTATCACTCATGGCTTCAATATGATAGCGACCACGGATGTGCAAACGACCTTTACCCGTGCGATAAGCATCTAAAATACCAGCGCGACCATAAATGATACCGCCTGTAGGAAAGTCAGGACCTGAGATGTGTGACATCAACTCTTCAGCTGATACTTGCGGGTTTTCGGCATAAGCCAAACAAGCATTAATCACTTCTGTCAGGTTGTGCGGTGCCATATTAGTCGCCATACCAACAGCAATACCAGTCGCACCATTAATTAGTAAGTTTGGAACACGCGCGGGCATGACGCTAGGCATACGCTCAGAACCATCGTAGTTGTCTTCCCAATCAACTGTGTCTTTGTCTAAATCAGCAAGCATCTGATGCGTAAGCTTGGTCATACGTACTTCGGTATAACGCATGGCAGCCGGAGGATCATCATCGATCGAACCAAAGTTACCTTGACCGTCAACCATCGGATAACGCAAACTAAAATCCTGCGCCATCCGCACAATAGCATCATAGACCGCACTATCGCCATGTGGGTGATATTTACCAATGACATCGCCGACGACACGTGCAGACTTCTTATATGGCTTATTATAGTCGTTAGATAGCACGTGCATGGCGTACATCACACGGCGGTGTACAGGTTTGAACCCATCACGCACATCAGGCAGCGCACGCGAGACAATCACGCTCATCGCATAATCCAGATAGGATTGCTTTAGTTCCTCTACGATGCCAATAGGACTGACCGATTCGCTCATATACACTCCTTCACTCACATTGTTTTTCTAATGTTGACACGTTTGTTCAAGATACTCATGGGTTATACAAAAATATAGCTGCATCAATGCGCAGCTACTATCAGAATAGTGACCCTAAAAAAGCACTGTCAAAGGTGCAAAACAATAGGAAAATAGTGATACGGTTTTTGTTAAAAATAATGTTCAATTAAAGAAGCTATTTTAGCACAAATTTGCTGATTTAGGGGCGTCTGGCTGTTATTAAAATTAAGCAAAACAGCTGATTAGCGGTTTTTTTCACTCTAATAACAAGGGTAAAAACAACTTTAACGACATACTTGTTTTGATTGACTGATTTTGCCATTTTTGCAAACAAATTTACCATCTTTTGAGCAGTGAGATACGCCGCCCATTTTGCCTGAACAAGGTGTATTCTTAGCCTGTGCTTGACTGATCGGAGCTATGATAAAGACACAGGCAATTAGTGATAATATTATCGATTTCATATTTTTCTCTTATTGATGATTAAATGATATTCATGAAAAAACTGTATCCAGTGGATACAGTTTTTTCGATAGTCAGGCTATTTTTTATGGTTAAAATGACCTCTATTAAGCAGGTTTAAATTCCTGATTAAAGAACTCACGTGTGGCTTGCGTACAAGCCGTACTGACCAGACCGCCGTGATAGTTGCCCAATACAGCAACGCTTGCAGGTATGCCTTGCTGTGCTCCTGCAGCTACTACGCGTTGAAGATTTTGAACAAAGTTACTTTGAACACTTGTTACCACAGAATTAATATTCCATTGGTTCATGGACGCCTGTCCAATAAGTTGAACATTAGGAGTATTAGGACGATCATTAGCTGTCGTCGCATCAACATCTAATACTGTCACGTTAACGGTAAGGGTAAGGGCTGGATTTTGTGCGACACTCCCTTGAATAATAGCGGCCATTGAACTGGTATTTAGGTCATAAAAAACCGTTGGATCTTGATTGCCACCACATAAAAGAGTTGGCATTTTTGGTACATACCCACGTAGATCATTGGCTTTTAAGGCTTTTCGTAAGTTGTTTTGTGGATTGGCTGCTGGTAATGCTCCTGTCATCGCGATTAGGCTATCAGGGTTCTGTAATGCATCTGCGACATAAGCGGTACGGAAGTCTGTTTTGATCAGATAGTTATCATCCGCGAAGCCAATAGAGGCAAAGGGAACGGTAGGCGCTGGTAGAAGATCAAGCGTAGGATTGTTTTCAGGATCTTTTTCAAACAGCGCATTATCGGGCAGTTTATTAGCAGCGACCAACTCACCAAAGCTCAATAAACTTGGTAATTGTGTGTTTGCATAATTGGCAGTGAATATATCAGCAGTATTGTTATAGACATTGCCATACGCATTTTGGAGACCAGATGCCAGTAGCGGTGCAAAACGCGATGCGCCGATATTGACGTTACCCGAAAATATTGCATCACCGAACGCTGCCAGTGCATAAGGCCCTGATAAAGGTGCAATGGCAGTGACAGGCTCATCATTTTTCTCGAACATTCTTGCAGTTGCCATCGCCACATGCCCGCCCTGTGAGTAACCACTGATGAATAACTTACCAGAGTCATCAAGGTTGGTGTAGTCAGGATCATTAGCGCGCTGTTGTCTTGCAATGATGGTACGGGCACTGTCTAACGCATCAGCCATGTCAGTGGCTTGTTGTTCAGCCACAAGGTATGGATGGTAATCAAGATCAGACTCATCGTAACCAGCATAGTTTGGTGCAACGACGATGTAGCCTTGAGCGGCAAAGTTGGCAGCGATTAATGTCGACTCACCAGCGGCTGGATTTTGAGGATTAGCGACTTGACTAAAATCGTAGCCTTTGTCCGTAGTTGTACCATGGGCATACAGCAAGATAGGTCGATCGCCTTGACAGTCAGCACTGTCGCCACTTGGTAGCATCAAAGCTGCTGTCGCGTTGGTACGCTCACCCGCGGCTCCTACTGTCGGATAGCTGACTTTTTCGATTTTGATATCGCATTTGGCATCAGGGGTTGCCGTACCATCAAGACCAAACTGGGTATTTATTTGCGCGGTGTTA
Source organism: Psychrobacter sp. TWP2-1-2 (assembly GCF_049896785.1). Taxonomy (NCBI): domain Bacteria; kingdom Pseudomonadati; phylum Pseudomonadota; class Gammaproteobacteria; order Moraxellales; family Moraxellaceae; genus Psychrobacter; species Psychrobacter sp. TWP2-1-2. Next base: position 95,435 of record NZ_JAFCVA010000010.1, read on the forward strand.
AATGAGCTGATTGATTTAACTGACGTCGCAGAGTCAGAGCCTATGACAGCATCAAAGTCATTGTCATCGCCACAACCGACGAGTAGCAAGCTACTGGCAATAGCGACGGATAATAGGCAGCGCAGCATCACAGGCTTGCTCGTCGTAATGGATACTGATTGATGGGTACTGCTAGATGATTTGTTATTTACAGCGGTAGTAGATTTAGATACGATCATGGTTGCTGTCCTTAGCGGTGGTAGATCAGACGTTTGCTGAGAGTCCTTGACAATAAAAAAATTCAGTATGGCAGACTCTTTTTATCGATTGGTTTTTATCGAATACAGTGAAGTATCAAATATTTTCAATAAAACTTACTCAATAATTGTTTCTTAAACCTTACTACTTATACCGTAAAATATTGTGAAAAGCTACTGGAAAACAGGTATTTAATGGCATCTTTGACGCTATGGTAAAATTAGTATTATTGTCAAACCTAGCTTAGATTTTGTCTTTGTTGTACGATGTTCCAAAATACCACCCTAATACAGATAGCGCTTTATGCAAACCAATAATGAAAGTACCAAAGAACATGACAACCAATCGGTTGATCTGACACAACCAATCGACGCATCAGGCGATATACGTGCCGATCGTAGCTTCGAGGCGATTGCGGATCATTTTGAAAAAAAGGTCTACGGTGGCTTAAAAGGCGATATTCGATTGGCGGTGCTACGCCGTGATATCTTTGAATATAGCGCGCAAATGAGTGAAAGCCTTGGGCGACCTTTACGTATTTTGGATGTGGGTGCAGGGCTGGCACAGATTGCAATAGAGCTTGCAGCTCAAGGTCATACATTGGTCATCAATGATATCTCAGCTAATATGCTAGAAAAAGCGAAAGCGAGTGCCGCGCAGATAGACGAAAATCTCGATATCACATGGTACGTTTGCCCTTATCAGGAGCTGCCAGAAAAGTTGGGTACAGAAAATAGTGAAAAGTTTGATTTAATCATGTGTCATGCGCTGCTTGAATGGTTGGCAGAGCCCGCTGGCGTTATGGACTTTTTTGATCAGCAATTAGCGGATAATGGTGCGCTATCTTTATGCTTTTATAACCCAGCAAGCTTTGATTATCGCAATCTGATCATGGGGAATTTTAACTTACTCGATAATACAGAATATAAGGCGGACAACAAAAAAAGCCTCACGCCCAACCATCCTGTTGCCAAAGAAGAAGTCGAATCTTGGTTGACTGCGCATCATTATCAGACCATACGCACCAGCGGTCTGCGCGTATTCCATGATTATACCCCGCTTAAGCGTGGTGGACACAATGACCCAGAGGCCGTGATACGCATGGAGCTGCGCTACTCGCAATTAGAGCCGTATAAATGGTTGGGACGTTATTTGCACATATTGGCGACACGATAAGCTTAAGTGCAAGCACCTGTTGTTTGACGTAAACATGAATTAATATAGTCGCCGCAGTTTAAAGTAGATACAAGGCAGCCAAGCGTCAATAGCATACTGTGTGCATGTCGCGAGGTTAATTCCCTAATCACTTATAAATGCTGCGACATGCTTCGACTATGAAGACTACTCTGTCTCATCAACTCTCTCTGACCTATCATACTCTGACCAAGTCGTCGCATTGATGTCTTTTTCATCAAATACCACGACATGCTCTAGGATAGGTAAAATACCAATCTGCGATCCAATCTCGTGATTATGGTGACTGGCGACTAAAGACAGTACCGTCTGCCCGTCGTCAAGTTGCAAGCGATATAAATAGTTGGCACCGCGAAATACGCGTCCAACGACTAAAGCGGTTTGTGTGCTCTCATCGTCATGAATGATATCATCAGGGCGCACCAGCACCTTAATCGGTGTGCCGTTAGGATAATCATACTCGCAATACTGTGGATACCCTGACTCATCGCATACTTCCATACGTCGATAGATATCGCCTAATGCCGTCTCAACATGGCCTTCTTTGATGATGCCATCTATCATCGCACCTTCGCCGACAAACTCAGCGACAAAAGGACTGATTGGCTCATGATATAGCTCGCTTGGGGTTGCCCACTGTACCAGTTTACCTTTATGCATCACTCCCACTTTATCAGCCAGTGCAAAAGCTTCGTTTTGATCATGAGTGACCAGTATTGCCGTGGTATTGGTGCGTTTAAGAATATCACGAACATTCATTGCCAATGATTCACGTAGCACCACATCTAGATTAGAAAACGGCTCATCAAGTAGTAATAGTTTTGGCTTAGGCGCTAATGCACGGGCTAATGCCACCCGCTGCTGTTGGCCACCTGACAGCTCATTTGGACGTTTGTCAGCATGCTCAGACAATTCAACCAGCTCTAGCATCTCAGCGACACGGGCTTTTTTGTCAGCGGCCGACCATTTATTCAGACCAAAAGCGATGTTTTTTGCCACGCTCAAATGCCCAAATAACGCATAGTCCTGAAACACCATGCCCATACCGCGTTTGGCGGGTGCGACTGCATATGAGTTGCGGTCAGTTTTATCAGTAAGACATTGATTGTTTAAGAGAACCGTACCATCCCGGCTTTGTTCCAACCCTGCAATCGCTCTTAGTGCCGTGGTCTTGCCGCAGCCGCTATAACCCAAAAAGCAACCAATCTCGCCTTGCTTCAATTCCAATGACAAACCATTGACGATAATCGTATCGTCATAACCGACGATTAAATCTTGCACACTAAAATAAGGACTAGTAGCCGTATTTGTCTCAACATCTTGGCTAAAAGCACTGCTTTTTTCTAAAGACTTACTAGGCTGGGCGGGCGGCGTCTTAACTTGAGCAACTGGTAATTTTTTTATATGCTCCAGCCTTGCCTTGGCCTTTATTGCCTTGGCATTAATTGATTTAGAGTCTGCTGAGCCTTTCATTGAATCAGTGTACATAGACGGTACCAGTTAGCTATTAATAAATAAAACCCATAGATAAAACAGTGAAAACAATCATAAAGTGGAGCGTTATCGGATAATGCAGATTGACTCTAAAAACACCTTAACCTTGCTTATCGCTTTGACGCAATAATATCCAAACAGGCAACAGCCCAACCAGCACAATCAATAAACTAGGCAACGCAGCTCGTCCCCACATGCCTTCGCTGGTCATCTCAAACACCCGCACCGCCAGTGTATCCCAGCCTTGGCGACGCGTCATTAACGTAATCGGCATCTCTTTCATGACTTCAACAAACCCCATCAATAGTCCAGTCAATATTCCTGGACTAATGACAGGCAACATCACTTGCCGCCAGCGCTGATAAGGACTGTCACTCAATAATTTAGCAGCCGCTTCTTGATTGACCGTTAGTCGCTGTAGCTGTCGATCAACTGGCTGAAAACTCACCGTCATAAAACGCGTCGATAATGCCAATAGCATCACAATCACACTGCCTGATAGTACTTGCTGCGTGGTAATCCCAAAGGCAATCATTTGGTTGTCTAGCCAAGCAATTGGGATAAATATGCCCACTGCCAATACTGTACCCGGCACCACATAACCCAAATTTGCCAAAGTAGTCATGAGCTTGGTCAATTTATCAGGATACTGCCGCTTAATCCACGCAATGATAATCGCCAAAAAGGCAATAAAAATCGTGGTCATGCTAGCAATCATGAGGCTATTGGTCACAAAATCAATATAGCGCGCATCAAAATCTTGGCGAAAATTCAATGCCGTCCAGTAGATGAGCTGCAAAAATGGGATTAAAAAAGCGCCAGCAAACACCAAGGTACACAGCAATGTCATGCCCAATTTCGCAGGCGTGCTGGCATCAAAACGCTGACTGCTGCCTTGAGTCACATTATTGCCGCGCTTGGTTTGCCAATACTGCTCAAACAATACCACAATAAAGATCACACCGATGAGCAAAGCCGCCAATTGTGCCGCAGTGGTCAAACTAAAGAAGCCAAACCATGCTTTGTAAATAGCCGTGGTAAAGGTATCAACATTAAAGACTGATACGGCACCAAAGTCTGCCAAGGTTTCCATACTGGCAAGCAATAGTCCGCCAATAATCCATGGCAATGCTTGTGGTAATGCCAACCGAAAAAACACGCGGCTACGGCTTAAGCCCAGCATTTGTCCCGCTTCAATCGCACGCCTGCCTTGCGATAGGAACGCTTGACGCGCCAGCAAATAGACATAGGGATAAAATGCTAGGGACAATACCAAACCTGCTCCCCAGACATTACGGATCGAAGGAATCGCTGCATCAAAGCCTAGGTCGCGCAAACCTGTCTGTAATGGTCCACTAAAATCAACAATACCAATAGTGACAAATGCTAATACATAAGCGGGTATCGCCAGCGGTAACATCAGCGCCCACGAAAAAAATCGCTGTCCAGGGAAGCGGTACATACTGGTTACCCAAGCAAGCGCGGTGCCAATAGTGCCAGACACGACCGTTACCATCAGCAATAAAATCGCGGTATTTTTAAGCACTTGCGGCAGCACATAATCTGCCATGTGCGTCCAGATATCGGCAATTGGCTGCGTCCAAGATAGCAACACAATCAAAATTGGCAAAAGCATAAACGACGAAATCAGTCCTAAGACTGATTTTGAGATAATACGTTTACGGACGGCGTGGTCTTGGCTGACAGTCTGCTTGCCATCAATATTATGATTATCCATATTGTTGGCATGAGCACTATCATTGACTGTATCGTTTTGACGTACAGACGCGTCTGGCGTTTTGATCATATCATTATTACCGTGTCATACGCATAAAGACCTTATAACATTATACCAAACTCAAAAATACAGTTAAAAACACTGTCTGCTTTGAATATAAACACTATCATTTAGCCTATCAAGCTTGATACTCGTGCTTGATAGGCATTGTCATTTTTGAGAATGGTATGACTGTCAATACCTTATTTATAGCCTGCTTTGTCCATCAACTGAATGGCTTGGGTTTGTAGCTCACCAAACTTTTGCACATTGATATCGTCTTTTTTGAATTCACCCCATGATCTGAGCATTTCTGACTCATCAACCCCTATTTTTACTGGGAATTCTTTGTCTGAGCTGGCATAAAGACCTTGCGCCTCATCAGAAGACAACCATTCTATCAGTTTAAGCGTCCCCTCTGGATTGTCTGAACCTGCAACCACACCAGCACCTGAAATATTTACGTGTGTGCCAGTCGTGCCTTGGTTTGCCCAAAATATTTTCACAGGGAAGTTAGGTTTTTCATCGAGCAGACGACCGTAGTAGTAACTGTTGGCAATGCCCACTTCACACTGACCAGCAGCGATGGCTTCTAGCATACTGGTATCATCGCTGAACACGTCAGTCGCTAAGTTAGCGACCCAACCACGGACGATTTCTTCGGTTTTCTCTTCGCCCAAATGCTCCATCATACTGGCCACAAGCGACTGGTTATAGACCTTTTTAGAGGTACGTAGGCATAACTTGCCTTTCCATTTTGGATCGGCTAAATCTGCATAAGTAGACAATTGGTCGGCACTGACTTTACTTGGGTCATAAAAGATCGTACGAGCACGCAATGATAGCCCTGTCCACTGACCTTTTGGATCACGATATTTGGCAGGGACATTTTCTTCTAACACAGTAGAGGATACTGGTTGTAACAAGCCTTGCTGAGCCGCTTGCCATAAGTTGCCGGCATCAACCGTGAGCAGCATGTCGGCTGGCGTGTTCTGACCTTCAGCTTGCAAACGCGCCATGAGCGGACCTGTACTATCTGTGACCAGCTCAATCTTCACACCTGTCTGTTCGGTATAACGGTCTAGCAATGGCTTAATCAGCTGCTCATTTCGCGAAGAATAAATAGTAATCGTTTGACCACCTTTACTCGTAGCACCATCATTAGCAGCTGGTTGCTCAGTAGCCGCCGCTGATGTCTCCGCCTCCACGCTCTCTTCTGTTGTAGATGAATTACTACAACCAGCCAGTCCCAACATCATGCCAAATACGGCAACAGGCAAGATAAGCTTAGTAGAAGTTAGGTTAGCGCTAATGGCATTCAATGACATGGTTTTCCCCATAATGATGCTACGAAAAGGTGAGATAAATAGACGAGATGACAATAAGATAAGACGGCGCTAAAGACCTCTAATAATAAGGTTTGATCACGCGATAATCTTTGAAACAACATACTAATAGAAATGAGATTAATTATCAATACATTTGTTTAACTCAGAAATACACCGATAATTTGGCTCAACTGTCTCTTTTTAAGGATAAATTTATAGATCTTCATGAATCAATCTATAGATTTTCTAAGTGATGGCACGTCTTAATTATCTTTCAATGATCTGCTGATTCACGACAGCAACCATTGACCCAAAATCACATTGACAGCGGCTTCTGTACGCAGGATACGCGAGCCTATAGTGACTGCCGCGCAACCTTGAGTGGCGAGCAGTGCTATTTCATAATCAATCCAGCCGCCCTCGCTACCGATACAAACCAGACTTGGCAATCCTAACGATGGCGGCTGTTGTAGATACTGTGTAAAGGATAGCTCACTATACGGGTGCGCCACGATGGCTCGATTGGTTACCAAACCTGCCAGCTCATCTTCCACGAATGGCTTAAAGCGTTTTTGTAAAGTGATACGAGGCGCTATGGTGTCAACCCCTTGTTGCAGCCCTTCTAATACAAACTCATCAAGGCGCTCAAGCATCGGACTTTGCCAATAGCTTTTTTGCGTGCGATAGCTGTTGATTAGGATGATATCGCGCACACCAAGCGCGGTCATATCCATGATTAAGCGTCGTAGCACTTTAGGACGCGGTAGTGCCAACACAACGGTCAAATCCAGCTTCGGTGGCGGCGCAGTGGTGAGCTGAATATCACGCAACTCAATAGCATCAGAGCGGATGCTCTCAATCACAGCAGTGCCCAAATGACCGCCCATTTGACCGATTTTCAGCGTATCACCAACTTTTGCTGTTAGTACTTTATTGACGTGATTTATTTGTGATAATTCATCAATATATGCCGCATCCGAAGAGAAGTTTTCAATGGGTAATAGTAAACAATTCATAGCAGCTCTTGGCTTGGTTGTTGAATAGCATGCTGCTCGACAACCTCTTTAATCATGGTAAATTGGCGGGTCAATACGGCTTGCTGTTGTCTCGTCATTCGCGCGCCAGCTTGCCCTGCTTGTGCCGCTACCTCAAGATCACTGAGCCAAGACACTAGCTGCTGATAAATGAGCGCTACCTCCTCTTTAGCGGCAGGCTTCTTACGAGAGGATTGTTGATTCGTATCATCATTAGTAGTAGCCGTATTAACAGTAATGGGACGATAGAAAACATTGTTTGGCTGATATAACGCGCCGACCTCCGCCAATTTATCCACCACGCTTTGACAAGACTGCGTATAGCGCCCCATGAGCACAGGCGTTGCCACACTCGCTGGCTCAACGGGATTGTGCCCACCGACATCTACTAACGAGCCGCCGACCAGTGCCACATCTGCCAACTTATACCACGTCATCAGCTCACCCATGCTATCAGCCAGATAGACTTGTGTGTCTACATGAATGCTATCTTCTGCACTACGCCGTGCCATTGTTAAGTCGGACGCTTGAATGAGCGCTGCTACTTCATCAAAACGTTCAGGATGTCTAGGTACAATGATAAGCAGCGCATCAGCGAGCGCGGGATGAGACAATAGCTGTTGATGCAGTGACAATGCCGTCTCTTCTTCACCACTATGGGTACTTGCGGCAATCCAAATCGGTCGACCAGCGATATTCATCTCTTTTGCTAATATAGACTCTTTGACCGATTCAGAATATTGGTTTGGTATACTAGAATTTTCTGTATAATTAGCTTCTATATTAGCTTCTATATCAGCCGCTTTATCTTTAATTTGAGGCGTATTAATCACCCATTTGAGTGAACCTGCTACACGAATTTGCGCGCTATTCGCACCCAATTGTCGAAAGCGTTTAGCAGAGTCGCTGTCTTGAGCGATAATCAAAGTCAGATTTTTCATCATACTGGCACTGACCGCAGCAATTTTTTGATAACTTTTAAAAGAAGACGCTGACAGCCGACCGTTGACCAAGATACTGGGAATATGGTGTTCGGATAATTTGGTTAGGATATTTGCCCATAGTTCTGTTTCTACAAACAGAGCAGCGATGGGCTTGACATGCGCCAAAAAAGCCTCAATCACAGTTGGGCTGTCGACAGGTACGTAGCTATGGCTCATCCGACCTTGAGCAATATCATCGGCGAAACGGCTAGCACCGCGAGCAAAACCTGTCTGCGTGGTATTGGTTAGCCATATTTGATAGCCATCAGCCAATAATGTATCTAATAATGGCGCGACGGTATTGGTCTCGCCCAATGACACCGCATGACACCAAATAACGCCTTTATCAGTTTGCGCATTAGTCACTTTAGCCACTGGTCGCGGCGGATATTGTTTGCCAAAACGCTGCGCCACTTCTTGTTGATAGTTGTCGCGGTTGTGTGAGCGTTGCCAAACTTGCAGTCGATATAGCGGCTTAAGTAAGCCAATGGCGCACTGATAATACAAAGGCGCAGTATAAACAGTGCGGCTGGGCAACGATACTGGGTCAGTCGCTTCTAAAGCACAATCAGAGGATATAGGAGAAGATGACATAAAGTTGCCCAGATTAGTAATGGCTTAAATAATATAGTCAATTCACTATAAAAAAGTGACGGCATTAACCTCTTTAAATTAAATCGACTATAGTAAGGTGACGGTAAAAAATGCGCCAATTCTACCTGAATTTAGCGATTAACAATACGCTTTACAGCGTGTTGCCATAAAATATTTTAGACAATAATTAGGATTAGTATTGCCACTACGAGTATGGCGACGAATAACAACTGATAGCGCTTCATGCTATGTTGCTCTTGTTTTTGTGTCGTTATCAGCGCTTGCGCCTGTTGCCATTGCCCCACTACGCTCGCCGCTTCCGCGTGTCCATTCTTTGCTGCTTGCTCTAGCCAATATTTGCCAGTGTCTATATCTTGCGCTACGCCAACCCCTTGGTAATACATCTTGCTTAGTAGGCGCTGCGCACGACTGTCATTTTTGCTGGCTGCCTGCTTAACCCATTCAACCCCTAACGCTGTAGCAGCACCCTTATCAACCGTTAATCCTTCACCAAGTAACTCATACAGTGCCAAATGTAGCATGGCAGCACTATTACCCGCCTGCGCCGCCTCTTGTAATGTTAACAACGCTTGCTTTTTTGTCGTCAAATGACTCTCTGAAAAGTTTATTTGCGTGCGCGGCTGACTTTGCTTGGCAATATGCTGTTCTAACTGCTCTAGCACTTTATGGGCTTGCTGATACTCACTATTGCCAGCCGTTTGAACGACGTCTATGTTATCCAGCTCTACGAGCAGTTGCGTAAAAATCGCAGGCGTTGGCAATTCTTGAGGAGAAGGCACTAACGATGGTAGTGGCTGCTCTAATACCGTATTTTCTGAGGTTGTATGAGGTCGTACTGTTTCTGATTTAGACAGCACAGGCTTAGTTTGGTTCTCTTGCTGAGACAGGTTCTGAGATTCTGGCACAGCATGTGGCGTATGACTAAACCCTTCTTTTTCTAACGGTTTCTGACTATCAACTGTTTTAATGTGCTCTACACTAGTGCTTGTATTTGGTGTGCTGATATTAATGGCTGGTGTGATCGACTTAGCAACGTGATTGTCGTGCGCATGTGGCAACCTTGCGCTAACCGCTTGATACAGACCACTCGCCACTTGACCGCCTTGTACCGCCTCAAACGGCCGATCAATATGACCAAATAGACGCATCCCTATCGGCTCTAGTGCAAAAAACAATGACGTAACGCTATTAGCATCAGCCGACTGACAATAGACAACCGCCAGCTGTTGATAAAAATCATCGGTTGTAAGAGCCAGTTCAGGATAGCGCTTATGTAGCTCAAACTGTCCATACCAATGCGGCGTACTTTGCCATTGCTGTGCTAATACTCGCCCTGCATAAAACGCCAAAAATACCATAAAGTTACGATAGCGTTCATCGAGCAATAATCTCTCTTCATGCCATCGACCAGTTTTAACCATCTCACGGCGTATGTGCGACAGCAGCGTATCGACTCGCTGTAAGCTGGCCAATGACTCATCTAATATACAATCGCGAAGCTCGCTCTCGTAAGCAATGCCACCAGCGATAGGACGATCCGCTAAAAAGTCTTGCCAATAGCCTGCTGCAATATAATCAAAGGGCGTTAGAGGTGATGCAGACGATGCATACATAGACAAGCGCATCCTTTATCGGGATAAATTAATAGTAATAAAAATAAGGTCATCATGGCACTAAACTGACATCAGTCGTTTACCTTACCCTAAAATCGAAAATGCTACAATAAAGGACTAAACAAGCGTACCACATTATCAAACAAACGCTCTGCACCATGGCGCTGTTGCCACTGCTCTAAACTCAGAAAACGGCAACTTTGTAAGTAGACTTCTTGACAATCAGCCACTTGAGCGACCATCTCTGGTGTATAAATGGCCAAGCTCACTTCCATATTTAGATAAAAACTGCGCATATCGATGTTTACAGTACCAAATAAACAATAATCATCATCGATAACCACTGTTTTGGTATGCAACAGACCACCCTTAAACAAGGCAATCGTCACGCCTGCCTCGAGCAGCTCTTGATAATAGGCTTGTGACGCATGCTGTACAAGAAACGAATCCACCTTTTCAGGGACAATCAGCGTCACCTCAACCCCGCGTTTGGCAGCGATTGTTAATGCTCCCGAGAGCGCCTCGTCAGGTACAAAATACGGTGTGGTAATGCGAATGCGTTTATTGGCGCGATGAATAACGGTCACCAATGTATTGTAAATCACATGGGCCGTCACTTGCGGTGCGGAGGGTATCAGCTGCGCCAGCACCCCTTCTACCATCGGCATCTTCGGTATCACAATCGATGTCGAGCCAATATTTGGCTGCTTATAATAGTCAATCTCACCAGCCAATACCTTTACCCGACTGTTTAAATCATTAATGGTTGGGTTCATCACATATAGTTTACGAGTATAGCCATTTACTCGCTGATTGAGCGCGTCTAAATTGTCGTTATTTTCCGCACCAATATCCGTGGCCACCACGATTGCCATGGCTGTCGTAATACTAATAGAGTGTTGACTGGTCGTGCGTATCGCCACATCGATCCACTGTCCAACGTTTTTATTTTGTTTAAAAAATCTTGGATCGACCAAGTTAAAGCTACCGATATAGCCAATGTGCTCATCAATCACCACAATTTTACGATGGTTACGCAAGTCAGAGCGCTTAAATAGCGTTTTAAACAAACCCACTGGTAGTGACTGATGGACAAAGACACCTGCTTTTTCTAATGTACGATGCGCGCTACTATTAAAAAAACTAAAGCTGCCCACGCTATCGGCCAAGATATGACACTCAATGCCACGCTGCGCTGCTGCTGACAACGCTTCTATCACCTCTAGCACTTGTCCTTTAGGATAAACAATATAAAACTCCATCAAGATAATACTCTGAGCGGCATTGATATCTTCGATTAATCTCTGAAAGATAGTATGAGGATCCGTCAATAGCTGCATATTGTGATTAGGAAACACGCCCAGCCCCGTCCAACGCGTGCCTATTTGACTGACACCGCGGTAGTTGGCTGGCAGCAGCTCTTGTCCCTGATCAAAAACCAAATTCTCACGCCGTGCCATATCATCCATCAATAAGCTTGCTTGGTCTACCCGTTGACGATAGCGCCGCCCTATCATCGGCTCACCCAATAGTATATAAGCGATAAAACCAAAAAGAGGCAAGGTATAGAGCACAGCAATCCAAGCAATAGACACACCGATATTGCGCTGCACCGATACAACACGTAACGTCATTACTATCATGAGAACAATATGCAATACCAGACCCAAGCCTGCAAAGTCTCCCCAAGACCAGGTCGTAAAAGTTTGTTCAATAGTGGAATTTTCTATGCCCGCCTCCAACAATCAACATAAAATAAAGCATGAGTCGTAAAACACCCTCAATAGTATAGTAGTTTTTGACCATCAAACAAAGACTAACCATAATAAGTTTTTAGGCAGCAACCTTAGTAAACACGTGCCTCAGACTACTATTAATAATAGCTGTCAGACAGTATTTTCAATTATTTTTCAAAATAGTTAAAAAACTGTTTGACAGCCATGTGTAAATCTATATAATACACACCCACAGCAGCAGAGCTTAGTGACAAACTTAGAGCTCAGTTGATGTTGAATAAATTGCATAGCAATTGTTCGAAGGGTGATTAGCTCAGTTGGTAGAGCGTCTGCCTTACACGCAGAATGTCGGCGGTTCGAATCCGTCATCACCCACCACTATTTAGTATAGCGTTACTCTCAAGTAGTAGGCTAAGTGGTTAAATAAACTAAGTACGACCTAAGCAGCGGTAGTTCAGTTGGTTAGAATACCGGCCTGTCACGCCGGGGGTCGCGGGTTCGAGTCCCGTCCGCTGCGCCATATTTAAAACGAATTTAGACTGTAAAGTTTAAGCAAGTTTCGCCTCAAGTATTAATTTACTTGAGGTTTTTTTGTGTCTATTAATTCTGCCATACCTCTATTCACTTGCCTCTCATATCATTTGTCCTCAACCACCCTACCAGCTCTTTTCACTACTCTGAATCGTAATAATTATTGCTAGTGGTTCAGCCTACCAACTACTTCGACACATCTCCTTGTTTACAAAAATAATAAAGCTGACCATTTAGTCAGTTAATTTAATAAAATCATAAACTTAGGTAATATCAAATACTTATAAGGCTTGATAGACCATTATTTTGAGCCAGCTTATGGTTGTCACTCATTATAAAACATGCTTAACTGTTTCAAAGTGTTAAGAATTATTGCGGATAACATAGCCAACAGAGCATTTTTTATACTTTTGACAATACTTATATTGATAGCATTTATCTTCATTGTTTTAGACTGCTATCGAAAATTGACCGCGCTTTATCCTTAGCAGCATTGACCCGTTTTGACAGGAAGTTAAAACGCGCTTCTGTCATATATCCAACCTGCTAGGATGACCCACTCTATATAAAGGAATATTACTGTGCGTTATCACTTGTTTGCAAACCTGCCACTGGCTAGCCAATTATGTAGAACCAATATTCAGAAAAAACTGTTTTTTAGTAGCTCATTAACCACCGCTTTAGCCGCGATCGTTGCCTTGGGTACGATGAGCAGCAGCTATGCAAAGGTGCTTTTCACCGATACCAGTCTTTCTGTACTGTATGGCAATGACTATGAGCTGGTAAAAGACGGAGAATTGACGACCATCACTCTGGAGCACGCATCTACCCACAGCTGGGGCGGCGTATTTTTCTTCGTCGATCGCCATCAAGGCGCAAATGATATTGAAAACAATAGATTTAAAGAAACGTATGGTGAGTTTGCGCCCAAGCTTAAGCTCACAACTTTCGATGATAGCTTTATCAAACAGCTCAATCTAGCGGGGCAATATGAGTTTGGCTCGAACAGCAAAGGCTTTAGCCAAGACAACTATATGATAGGACTAGGGGCAGATTTGAATGTGCCTATTTCAGGTATGAAGTACGCCTCTGCTTCCCTATATCATGTCTTCAATGATAATACTGATGATGACCAGCAAATCACCTTAACTTACGGTTGGGAGAAAAATAACGTTGTGGTCGATGGTTATGTAGACTATTCTTTTAACAATGATGACTTAAAAAACCAACTACATATCAATCCGCAAATAAAGTATAACTTACAACCACTATTAGGCATTGATAATCGCTTAGAGGTCGGTATGGAATATAGTTACTGGAAAAATAAGTATGGCAGTGATACAACTCAAAATGTGCCTAGCGCTCTAGGGCGTGTCCCTAATTCAGTTTGCAATGAATCATAGTACAAGCTAGATACAGCATAGACTTATAATTACGAGCCAATTTCTCGTATCTAGTCGCAATACTACGGAAGTGCTTTAG
>NZ_JAFCVA010000011.1:0-80823 GCF_049896785.1 Psychrobacter sp. TWP2-1-2
ATCCTATCGAGAAGAAGTGGGCACAAGCTAAATTTCTACGCCAAGGATGGATGGAAAATAATCTGCCTAAACTATTTCATGATATGGGCTGTATCGATTTTATATTAAACTTACTATATAAAAATACTGACAAGACTGTTAATTTTGATAAAGATAAAGTTTTAGTATTTCCGGAAGATAACTTTGGTTATTTAGTTGTTATCAACCCAGAAACTCAAATAGCTTATCCTTTTAGATACTTAGTTAATTATAAAAAACTAAGTTTTTCTAAAGATTCTAACGAATTCTGTATAGAGGGAGATATTTCTGCTTATCGTGATGAGGATAGTGGATACTTCTGTTTTGAGTTTACTGAAAATAACTTTGAGCGCATTTACGATGCTACTCGTTAGTATTTAGCCTAACAATTATAAATCCACCTTTATCCTAATATATTGAAACTCATCATTGATATGCCCATCTTCTTTCCAAAAGGCAGCGCTATGATTAACCGCTAGGTATAGGAAACCATCTTTTGCCCAAAATATATTTTCTGGTTCAACAGTAGGCATCCAATGCATAAAGCCTGCACCCATAATCGGGATGGTGTCTGTTCCCTTAATTTTATACAGCTCTAGATCGGTGTATTGCTCATATGGGTTGGTATAGGCTGAGATGATATATTTTTTATTGGGAGAGATATGAGGATAATCTATAAATACCTGCGTCATCTCACCCGAATTTTTATCAATCATCTCGTAGTTCGAGCTTTCCCAGTAGTTTCCTTCTATTAAATGTTGGTTTAAAAAATCGATACTACCGATGTAATCAAAACGCTCATCGCCGTCATCACCATTATCTTTATCAACAAACTTCACTGGTTTTTTTGCAGTTGGAATGGATATCACACCATTTCTCTTTTTAAAACTTTTATTTTTTGATAGAAAATCAACAGCAAGTGGACGTTTTTTCTCAAACAAAGCCTTATTAATCAGCTCTATTTTTAGGTAGTCGTTAAGTGCTTTGCCATCTTCAAAATACTCGTAGTCTTCGCCAACGGATAGATATGCTAGTATGTTTAAATCTTTGGACGTTAGCGAGGCGGGCATAGTAGAACCCGTTTGCTCTTTTTTCACAAAGACTTTTTCCCATTGACTAATACTTTTATCAATAACACCGTCATTGTTCTCATCGTATTGTCTATCAATACTATCTCGTACCGTATACCAATCCTTTCTATCTTCAATGACGTCTAGTTTCTCACCAAAGGTATAGCTTTTCACCTTTCGAGCAGCGCCGCTTGGTAACTGACGTGCGATTGCCCCATCTTTTGCTGTCACATAAATGTATTTCAATACAGTCGTATCATCGTAGTCAATCTCGATACCACCACGATTATACTGCGCCAAAAGTGCTGCCGATATGGGTTTGTTTAGGTCAATGATGACATTTTGATTTGCCACTGCTGAATGATAGCTAAACGTCGTTAGGCATAGAATGATAGAAGAAAAAATATGAGTAGGTATTTTAAATGAAGACATAATATGGTCTGCTATATATTTTATATTATGAATTTTACACCATAAAATCCTACTTAAGTTTGCTTTTTTAACGACTTAAAGAAAATTACTTTAGTATATTAGCGCTGCTTTAATAGCTTAGTTAAGGGGTTGGACGAATGAAATATCTTCGTCCATTTATTTAAGGCATAAAGCACATAAGGCAGCAGGCAGGTATTGATCAAATCGCGGAGGCTTGCGACCAGCTGTTCGTGGCTTAAGCCAGCCATGCCTGATGCTTCAATCGTATTTCGATTATCCAAATACTCACCCAACAGCGCAATGCCCGTCACGACGACTAAAGCCATGAATGATCTGATGCTTTGGTTTTTAATGATAGGACGCAGCACAAGCAGACACAAAAGATAGATGCCGACGCCAACATAGATATGTAAGGCATCTTTGGCAAGGCCAGATACTTCAATAATATTGATTTTAAAAGCGGTAAAATCCACTAGAGTATTCCAAATATAAGCAAGTAGAAAACGACTGAGAGTATCACTAAACCATGATAGCTAAACTATAATAGCTAAAGAGTGGTAGCTACAAAGTGATGGCTGAGCATAAAAAAGGCAGATTATACAATTGATAATCTACCTTCTACTAAATTAAATATTCACTTGACATTTATCGTCTATTTACACATTCCAATCCACGAAATTTTTCAACAACTGCAAGCCAGCAGTATGACTTTTTTCTGGGTGAAACTGGGTGGCAAATAAATTATCTTGGATGACACTGGCACAAAACGGTTGACCATAGTCACATACCGCCGCCACTTGTGAGCTATCAGTAGGCTCGCAGTAGTAGCTATGCACAAAGTAAAAGTGCGCGTTGTCCTCAATACCATGCCACAATGGGTGGTCAAAATCCATACCGCTAATGGTGTTCCAGCCCATGTGCGGTACTTTTATAGTTGCGCCCTGCTTGTCTTTCCACGTAGGGTCAAATGCTTCTACAGTGCCGTTTAAGATACCCAAGCAGTCTGTACCACCATTTTCAGCGGACTGCTCAAACAATGCCTGCATGCCCACACAAATAGCCATGACAGGCTTGTTAAACACCGCATGGCGTATGACGTCATCAATCCCTGCTTCATGCATGCCAGCGATACAGTCACGCATCGCACCGACACCGGGGAAGACAATCTTGTCTGCCGCAGCGACGACTTTTGGGTCATTGGTGATAGAGACGTCTGCCCCGACTACCGATAGTGCTTTACTAGCAGAGTGCAAGTTGCCCATGCCATAATCTAATAGTGCTACTTTAGTCATCAATTGGTTCTCATTTTAGATATTTTGATTACTATACTATTTATATTATTGGCTATTACCAAGGTGTAGATAAGGTTTTTCTACAAGGAAGTCAAGCGCAGGCTGTACAACTAGTACGCCAAGCTTGACTGACACCGTAGAAGAGCCTTAAATGCGCCTTAGAAAGCCTCTTTGGTCGATGGCAATGTATTTAACGCACGCTCATCATATTCGCAAGCCATACGTAACGCACGAGCAAACGCTTTAAAGGTAGACTCGATTTGGTGATGGCTGTTTTTGCCTTTTAGATTGTCTAAATGCACCGTCATCCAAGAATGGTTCACAAAACCATAAAAGAATTCACTAAACAGGTCAACATCGAAATTACCGACATGCGAACGGGTAAAGGGAATGTCCATGTGTAAACCCGGACGTCCTGATAGATCGACGACAGCGCGGGTCAATGCCTCATCTAGCGGCGCATAAAAGTGCCCATAACGACGAATGCCCTTTTTATCGCCCAATGCTTTGTTAAATGCTTGCCCAAGGGTAATACCAGTGTCTTCAACGCTATGATGGTCATCGATAAAGGTATCACCGTTGCATTTAATCTCTAAGTCAAACAAACCGTGACGCTTGATTTGGTCAATCATATGATCCAAAAACGGTACGCCAGTATCTACGACTCCTTGACCCGTACCATCAAGATTGACGGTACAAGTCACTTGGGTCTCAGCAGTAATGCGCTCAACGGTCGCAATACGTTCAGGGCGACCATGTAGATTTAGGTTTTTTGGTGCATTTTGCTCAGGTGTATCAGCAGTCGTCATTGCATTGGCTGTCATGGCTACTCTCTATCAGTTTTTATCAGTGAAAAGCGGTCAATAAATAAGGCAAAACATGTTTAAATATTTTACTAGTGTCTGGGTCAGCGCTAGCAAAAAATGTAGTAGAAAATGATATATACAAAAGATATCAAAGTATTAGAGTTTGTACGTACTAAATATCATCTAGCCTCATCATAGCAAACCCTAACATTTACTGCCACGACCAAGCGGTAAACCACGCACAAAATTACCGCATTCTGCTAAAATAGTGTGTTCAGTATTATTAATCATGATTTGCACTGACTTTTAGATATCATATTCTACAGCCTACTTTCTATGACTTTTGCCGTGTTATAACTTTGTGCTGTGTCATACTGCTACTTTATACGATAAAAACCCTCTGCTTATAGGAACTGCTATGCCTTTAGAAGCGATCGCCATTAATAGCTTGGATGCACCACTTATCAAAAAACCTGCGCGTGACAATGAGCTAGCAGAGCGCTTGCAGGCATTGTACGATAGCGATGACGCGCAGCCTGACGGTCTCGAGGTATTGAATATCGTTGAGCAGGGTTTTAAGCGCGGGCAATGTCTGTATGTCGGTATGTTTAATGACAAGCCTATCGCTGCGGTTGCCTGTTTTGATGATGGGCAAACCGACGCCAAGCGTCTGCAATATTTAACGGTACATCAGCAAAATCGCGGTCGCGCTATCGATGCCAAATTCATCAAACTGGTCTATGATGCTGAGATAAAAAAAGGCGTCCGTGAGTTTGTCCCTGCCGATGCGGATATTCACCGTATCATGAGCGAGTATGATTTACTGCGTGTTAAAGACTAAATCGAGAGCAGAAACAGTTAATTTTGCCAATATTTGATTATTTATCTTCTATTATGCAAAAACTACTTGACAGCAACGTCTATATTTAGTTTAATAGCGCCTCAACGAAGACGGCTCGATAGCTCAGTCGGTAGAGCAACGGATTGAAAATCCGTGTGTCGGCAGTTCGAACCTGCCTCGAGCCACCATTCGTTTAAGAATTCTAAAAAGCCCCGAACATTGCTGTTTGGGGCTTTTTTTATGCTTATATCCCGTTCTGAAATAAGTCTAATAGCTTATGACAAACGTCTTCTTAACAACACCTCGCAACGTTCACGCGAGTCTAAGTCATAAACCGTCGCGCGGTAATCGATACCATGACGCCCTTCAAAAAATATCACCCGATCGCCCACTGCTAAAAAACAAGACGTGCGCGCATCATAAATGAAACCATCAATCACGAACGCCAAATCACGATCTATCTCACGTACCGTATAAGTTTCTCCTTGCGGAATCAACCGCTCAAACCATGCGCTATGGGCAGCATTGGTGCTTAATACGCTGATGAGCAGCAGCACCGATATCATAAATATACTTTTTAACGACATCGTAAAAATCGAGCCAGCTAGACTGATGCTATTGAGGATGTTTTTATTAACTGTCATAACTTTAACCTACTCAGACCTGCTCAATGATTGATTCTATTCTCTATGCTAAACGCTTACTATCACGGTTGCATAACATTTTTGTGCTGTTTTTTAGACAGCGGCGCTCAGTATACTCGATAGTATTGATAATGATAAATTTGACAGATGACGAATACTAATAGGGAAAAGCGATGAGAGCGTTCGATTACGATTTGGATTATAAAAACCTAGATTTACGCGCGCAGCCAGAGCTGTATCGGGTCGGGCGCGGCGAGCAAGGCGTATTACTGGTAGAGCCATACAAATCCGAAATCCTGCCACACTGGCGCTTTGCGACCCCTGATATTGCGCTTGAGAGCAGCGAGACAATTTATCAGATGTTTTTAGATTATCTGGCGGCCGATGACTTTGTGGGTGCTGATATGGCGCGCAAATTTATTCAAATGGGCTATACCCGCGCCCGTCGTTATGCCAATCACAAAGGCGGCAAAAAATACAAAGGGCCAGTGCCCGATGATAAAAAAGGTCAAAGCGGCGCACATGGTCGCGAAGAGTTGCCACGACAAATCGAAGACCCAGTCAAAGCAGAGTCAGCGCGCATATTTAAACAAAAATGGGACGAGTGTCGTGAGAACGAAGATTATTTAAGAATGAAAGCTGAGCATCGCGAACGTTATAAAGAGGTTGAATAAGCATGAAACATATCAATAAAACATTACCCTTAGTCTGAAAAGATAGAAATATCTATAATGACAGACTGTTAAATAATTGAATTCATGATTTGCTGTGCTAAGGTAATGAGGGCTTGGAGCTAATACTCCAAAGAAGTATAAAATTGATAGCGTGGGCAAATAATAATGACTGTAGATATTAAGCAACTTTTGATTTTTGATTTCGATGGCACGCTCATTGATAGTGTGCCAGATTTGGCTGATGCGACTAATGCGATGTTAAACATGCTGGGCAAAGAGACTTACCCTATCGAGACCATACGAAACTGGATAGGCAACGGCTCAAGATTGCTGGTAGAGCGCGCACTAGTAGGTAAGGTAGACGTGTTAGAAGGCGAGTTTACGGTCGAGGAAGCCAATCACGCAGAGCACCTGTTTTTTGAGGCTTACAAAAATCTCAGTGGTAGCAAAACCGTTGCTTACCCAGATGTCGATAGCGGACTAAAAAAGCTAAAAGCGGCAGGATTTACGCTGGCCTTAGTGACCAATAAACCGATTCGTTTTGTACCGAAAATATTGCAATCCTTTGGCTGGCAGGACTTATTCAGTGAAGTATTAGGCGGTAATAGTCTCTCAACTAAAAAGCCTGATCCAGCACCGCTACTGCATGTCTGTAAAGCGTTGAACGTCACTCCAGAACAAGCTGTGATGATTGGCGATTCTAGAAACGATATCTTAGCCGGACAAAATGCTAATATGGATACGCTTGGATTGTCTTATGGCTATAACTATGGGCAAGACATTCGTGAGTTAAACCCTACCGAAGCCTTTGATGATTTTGCGGCATTAGTAGAATATATTTTCAAAAATTATAAGATAGACAGCTAAAATTTGAACATTAGAATGATTCATTTAAGCCATTCTTTGAAATCATTATTTGCTCCGATAACTGAGCGCCTCAGACACATGAGCGCTTGTAATATCGATACTGTCAGCCAAATCAGCAATGGTACGCGCCACTCGCAATACTCGATGATAACCGCGTGCCGATAAATTCAGACGCTGCTGAGCGAGCTGTAATAGTTGCTGTTCACCCTCTCCTAGTTGGATATATTTATCAATCTCGCTAGGGCTAAGCTCATTATTGACCTTTTGTTGCCGCTGCATCTGACGTTTATGTGCGGCAATGACTCGAACGCGCACTTGTTCGGAGGTTTCGCCAGCTTGAGCATTTTGCAAGTCGGCAATTGGCAGCGCAGGTACAGTGATATGCAAATCAATGCGATCTAATAGCGGCCCTGAAAGTTTGTCTTGGTAACGTTTAATCTGTTCAGGTCGGCAGCGACAACACCCTGAGGTATCGCCATCATAGCCGCATGGACATGGATTCATGGCAGCGACCAATTGGAAATTTGCTGGAAAAGTCATCTGCGAGTTGGCACGGCTAATAGTGATTTGCTTGGCTTCTAATGGCTGACGCAATACCTCGAGCACACTCCGATCAAACTCTGGCAATTCGTCAAGGAACAATACGCCTTTATTGGCAAGGGTAATTTCACCCGGTTTTGGTCGTGAGCCACCACCCACCAAAGCCACGGCTGATATAGTGTGATGAACCTGCCTAAACGGTCTTGTCCCATAATCGTAATCGCTGTCTGCCACTGAATAAGTGCTGGCAACCTCTAATGCATCTTCATCACTCAAATCCGGCAATATGGTCGGCAGCCGTGACGCCATTAACGTTTTGCCTGAGCCGGGTGGCCCTGTAAATAACAGCGAATGACCACCAGCAGCGGCAATCTCTAGCGCGCGCCGTGCATGATGCTGTCCTTTGACATCAGCCAAATCCACTTGATAGCCAACATGCTGCTGTGCTGGACTGGGTTGTACAACGTCCAAAGATTCATAGGCTGCGCTTGGATTGGCTAACGACTGTAAGTGGTCACAAACTGTCTTTAAGCTTTGCGCGGCTAGTATCGTCACGCCATCCACACGGCTAGCCTCAGCACCATTATCAATCGGTACGATAAGCTGCGGTGTTTGTGGTTTTGGCTGCGGTTCGCTCAGCTCCTGTTCAGTGATATTTGCCACCTGCAATACTTTGGATGCCAGCGCCTCAGCTTTGATCGCTCGTGCCACCGCTAAGCTGCCTGTCACTTGCCGTAAATTCCCATTGAGCGCTAACTCACCGATAAACTCAAACCCTGATAATACTTCTGGATCCAACTGATCACTGGCTGCCAAGATTCCGATAGCAATCGGTAAATCAAGACGCGAGCCATCTTTAGGCAAATCAGCGGGGGCTAAATTGATAGTAAGACGACGATTAGGAAATTGAAAGCCAGAGTTCAGAATCGCAGAGCGTACACGGTCTTTACTCTCACGTACCGCCGCCTCCGGCAAACCGACGATGGTCAATGCTGGCAACCCTTGCGACAGATGCACTTCAATAATGACCTTGGGCGCATGCAGTCCGACGACTGAACGAGTATAGACTTGGGCAAACGACATCAGCATTTTCCTAATATAGGGAATAATTGATAATAGAGTATTATGTATCAGTGCGCAAATGTCGTGTTTCCTTGTCTCATTTTATTTACTAGCATAGTTATCAACAGTTGTTATATGATAAACGGATGCTCTTTCGCTCAGTCTTATTCGGCTATGCTGCCCCAAAGATTATCCAAAGATTCTCACGCCTGTTAACCACGTTATTAACGTATTGGATAATTTTAATCGCGCTACAAAGCATTAAAGATTAGCAAGAGTATTGGCAATAAAAGGATTTTATTGATCATATAAAGTTTGCTGGCGGCTTTTTGCTGCAGATTTATATAACACCTACTTTATATAACACCTACTACCATGGACGGATAAGCTTATGAGCATAAAGACGCATAATCGGCGTGTGCCCATACTCACGCTACTGACAGTAGCAGTCTCTTTAGGACTATTCGGCTGCTCAGACAGCGACAATAGTTTCAATGACGATGATGTCATACCCCCTTCCACTAATTATGAAGCCGATATTCAGCGCACTGAGTTCGGTATACCACACATCACCGCAAAGGATTACAAAGGCCTTGGTTATGGCGTCGGTTATGCATTCGCAGAAGATAATTTCTGCTCACTAGCGCGTGAAGTTGTAGTCGCTAGCGGTCAGAGTATGCTCTATCTAGGTGCTGACGGTAATTTGGCTAGCGATGCTTTTTATACGTGGTACAACACTGACAAGCGAAAAGCTGAATTTTTAGCAGCTCAAGACCCTGAAGTCATTGATGCTGTGACAGGTTATGCAGCAGGCTATAGCCGTTATCTACGTGACAAAGGCGTGGCTAATATCGATCCTGCTTGTGCCAATGCTGAATGGGTACGCGAGATTACTCTCGATGATTTATTGACGGTCTACGGTAAAGCCAATCTACGTGGTGGCTTATCTAATTTCGTCGGTCCCATTGTAGCAGCGGCACCGCCCTCTATTTCTGGCATTCAGGGTAGCTCAAGAATGCGTAGTGTTCCAGTCGCAAACCCTGTCGTAGAGTCAGCACCTGCATTCAATATGGATACGATTAATGCGATGAGTGCCGGTAGTAATGCCTATGCCTTTGGTAAGGAGGTGACTGGTACTAGTAGCGGGGTCATGTATGGCAATCCGCATGAGCCATGGGATGGCGTCCAACGCTTCTATCAATTTCACTTAACGATGCCAGGTGAGCTGGATGTGATGGGTGCGGCTCAACAAGGTCAGCCTTTCCCTAACATCGGTTTTAATAAAGACGTGGCTTGGAGCCATACCGTATCCACTGCAAAACGGTTTACGCTTTATCAGCTTAGCCTAGTTGATGGAGATCCTCTCAAATACAATTATACTAATAGCGCTGGTGTGACTGAGCAGCGTGATATCGAAACCGTTCCTGTCACTATTCAGCTACCAAATAATCAGACGCAGGTTCACAATATTTATGTCTCACAATATGGACCTATGTTAGCGGTCAATTTACTCAATGGTCAATTACCAGCATGGGGCGCTAATAATCTAGCTTATACTATCCGTGACGCCGCCTCTGAAAACCCAAGAGCACTCAATCAGTGGCGTAGTATGAATAAGGCTACGAGCGTTGAGGACTTAGTCGATAGAATGCAAAGCGTCCTTGGTCTTGGGTTTGTTAATACTATTGCTACCGACCGTAATGGTAAGGCACTCTATGCTGACATCTCAACTGTACCAAATGTGACCAAAGCTAAGCTTGAAGCTTGTAGTAGTGCTGCATCTGGTCCCTTCCTTGGTGCGTTAATTGCCTCTGACTTGCCAGCACTGAATGGTAGTACCGCTGCCTGTGAATGGGGAGTTGATACAGACTCACCGCAAGCGGGTATTTTTGGGCGCTCAAACTTACCTTTCTTGATCCGCGATGATTATGTTGCTAACTCAAATGATAGCTATTGGTTAAGCAATTTAGAGCAACCACTGACTGGATTTTCACCACTCCTACGTCGTCGTTTAGCCCCCTTCTTAGGTGCTAGTCCAGCAGATGGTGTTCCATTGCTTATGCGCTCACGTATGGGACTGGTTCAAATACAAGATCGATTCAGTAATAAAGATAACTTGGGCGGTACTAACTTCAATTTAAACAATATGCAAGAGGTCGTCTATGGTAACCGCAGTTATGTCGCTGAGTTGGTACTCGACGACGTATTAGCAGATTGTCGAGCGAATGCTAACTTACCTTTGACGGGTGGCTCTACTATTGATGCAACTAATGCTTGTAATATCTTGAGTAATTGGGATCGTCGTAATAATTTAGATAGCAAAGGTGCTCATGTCTTTAGAGAGTTTTGGCGTAATGTGGATTTCAATGAAACGACGGATACGATATTCAGTGTTAAATTTGATGCAAAAGACCCAGTCAATACGCCTCGTGGTTTAATTATTAGTGCGGATACACGTACTGCTTTAGGAGATTCAATTAAGTTCTTCCAAGATAAAAATATCGCTCTTGATGCGCCCTTATCTGATTTGCAGTATATCGTTGATGCTAGTAAAAACGACGAGCGTATTGCTATGCATGGTGGCTTTGGTCGTGAAGGTGTATTCAATGTTGCAGAAACGAGAGGCACCAGCGCTAATGATGGCGCAAACTACCTGATTAATTTTGGTCCGACATATATGCAAACCGTTACCTTTGATAAAAGCGGCCCTGTAGCAGAAGCCTTACTAGGTTATTCGCAAGCTTCTGATACTACTCGACCGTTCCATCGTGACCAGAGTCATCGCTACTCAGCTAAAGAATGGATTCGCTTACCCTTCAATGCTAATGACGTTAGCAAGCAAGCCGTTGGCAATAAAATCCAGCTAAAAGAATAAGTTTGACGTAACTTAAATTAGTGATAGCTTAAATTAGTGATAAAAAGACCTCAGATATATGCTGAGGTCTTTTTTACTTTATGGAAGCAGCCTGTGTGCAGATCGTCGATTCATTATTAAGAAAACTCGCCGACCACCCCACTGCAAACAAGGATTTGTTATACTAGTGCTTATTGATTACTATAAATTTAACAGCAGATAGCGCTGTGAAAATTATTATTAATAACAAAGTTATTATGGTTATTAATCATCTATCAAACACCTACTGGCTTTCAGATATTTGGTCGTTAGAGATGTAAAAACAGTAATACTCAAGGTCAAAACGAGGAGTACCGCATGACAGAACATTCAGAATTAAATACTCAGCAGCCTTACAATCGTGCAGGAGAGCAACCGACCACGACACGCCCTGTTATGCAATCAGAAAGTCCTTATGCCAGTACGCGTGGCAGTATGATGAGTAAGCAGCTACCTGCCTTTGATGAAGCTATTATTAATAAATACAATCGTTCAGGACCACGTTATACCTCCTATCCGACCGCTTTAGAGTTCTCACCCATCTCTGATGGTCTTGAGGCAAAGATCCTTCAGAACCGTGAAGCTCGTGCACCACTGTCTTTATATTTTCATATTCCTTTTTGTCGTCACCTCTGCTATTACTGCGCTTGCAATAAAATTATTACCAAGAAAAATAGCGACTCAGGCGATTATTTACAGTATTTAATCGCTGAGATTAAGCACAAACGCCGCCTGCTATCTGTCCCAGAAGGTAGTAGCAAACCCCTCGTTAAACAGCTGCATTTGGGTGGGGGTACGCCAACATTTTTGCGTGATGAAGAAATGGTTCAACTGTGGCAGTTTTTACAAACTCAGTTTGAATTCTTACCTGAAGACAAAGGCGATTACTCTATTGAAATTGACCCACGTGAGCTGAGTGGCGAGACGTTAAAAGTATTGCGTAACCTTGGCTTTAACCGTGTCAGTTTAGGTGTACAAGACCTCGATGAAACGGTACAAATCGCCGTCAATCGCGTACATTCAGCAGAGCTCATTGAAAATGTGTTAAATGAGGCGCGTGATCTAGGTTTTCATTCTATCAATATCGATCTGATTTATGGTTTGCCGCATCAAACACCCGCAACCTTGGATAAAACGGTACGCCGTATCATCGAGATGTCGCCGGATCGCTTGTCAGTATTTAATTACGCACACTTGCCAGAACGTTTTAAAGCCCAGCGCCAGATTAAAGAAGCCGATTTGCCAGATCCAGCGGCCAAGCTTACGATGCTTGGCAATACCATCAATACCCTGACCGAAGCTGGCTATCAATATATCGGTATTGATCATTTTGCCAAGCCTGATGATGAATTAGCCGTGGCGCAGCGTGAGGGCAAACTGCATCGTAACTTTCAAGGTTATACCATCATGGGCGATTGTGATTTATTGGGCTTCGGCGTCTCCTCTATCAGTCAAATTGCCAATGCCAATACCCGCTATATTTTGCAAAATGATACAGATTTATCAGTTTATCAAGCGAGTATCGATGCTGCACAAAGTAACTCGGCTGCCATGCCTGCGGTAAAAGTCATCAAAACATCTATCAAAGATCGCTTGCGTGAATATGTGATTATGAATCTACTTTGTCACGACTATATCGACTTTAAAGACGTCAATCAAAAATTTGGTATCGATGCCATCACTTACTTTATCAATGAGATTCAACAGCTTGGCGCCATGCAAGAAGACAAGCTCATCGATATGGACGCGGCTGGTATTCGCGTACTACCAAAAGGTCGCTTATTAGGTCGTAACGTCGCCATGGTATTTGATGAATACCTTGAGAAAAAACATAAGAATCGTTTCTCAAAAGTTATTTGATTGAGTGATTCCACAAATTAAAAGCAGTCATAAAAAAGACCTAACTTGAGGTCTTTTTTATGGTGTTTAATAAAGCTGATGATTGACGAAAAATACCTCTAGGGCGTGTCCTCATTTCAAAAATGGTGATAAAAATGAGATAGATTGCCGTCAAACGAGGAAAATAGCGCAGATAATATCGGGATATTAACCAGCTATTTAACGATGTTTGGCAAAATTTAGCCATTTTTTGCCCGTTTAGATATGATCAATTGAATTGAGGATATGCCCTAGCCTACTCAGTAGCCATCACCACATTCAGAAGGCATCACTATATATAGCCTATTTGTATCTTCTATTTTTTTTTCACTGTCTAAATATTTTTGCTCAATTGTGCCTTTAGCGTTGGCAATCATTGAATCCGTCATCGCAAAGTCATCGTCGTTTAGTAGACCCAATGAGCCATCTTGACGCAACCACAAACCTTCTAACTTATCATGCGGATACTCTACAGTCGCGAGAACGTCGACCACCAAGGTTTTCTTGACTGGTTTGATTGCCAATTCCTTCAGCAATTGCCAATTTTTTTCATCGGCTGCAATAAGCTGCTCCAGCGTTTGTTCATTAATCGTTAAACCCAATACATGATCTTGCTTGATATTATCTGTATTTAAAATATTCTCAATATCAGTCGCCTGCGAGAGATCAATTTTATAAATGAGCTTTTGCGCAGACTTGTCTTGCAGCGGAAACTTGCGATCATGTTCAATCAAATAAAACTCGTGATTATTAATCGCAACGATACCCGAAGTCACATGGTGAGCATGATCGAGACGATACAAATACTGTGCTATTTGACCAGAGTATAGATTGATAGTGACGACGCGCGTCAAACTGGCGACACGACCTGACTGATCAGGGTTGTCCATAGAAGACTCCATAATACCCACCAGTGTGCTCTGATCTGGAGTAATCGTTAATGCTTCCATACCGCGATTTGCACGACGTTTGGTAAATTCTGCTGGTAGTAAAATCAGCTGACCATTAGCCATCACATTATTGCGCTGATCGCTCGCAAAGGCATTAATACGCTCAATCTCCACCCCCTGCGCATTATAATGAACCAAATGAGGACCATACTCATCACTGATCCAAAAACTACCATCTGTGAGCGCAGCAAGACCTTCAGGATCTAAACCATTGATATCGTTTTTGATAGGATTGGTCACTGTATCAAAAGGTAGATTGGGATTCATGGTCATCGGCTGGCCGTCGACATCGTAAGGGACTTCATTAGTTCCGCCGAGTGCTTGTGGATTTGGTAGCCCAGAGATAGGATTGCCATTTGCGTCTTTTAGTAGTATCTCTTTGATCTTAATAATTTGCCCAGTTGCTTGTAGCTCAAACAGTCCGATGCGCGGTGTATAGTCAGGTACTAAAAACTGTTTACCTTTGCCTGCACTACCTCCGAAATCCGCATTGGGACCGCGATCGGTGAGCACATAAAGTTGATTGGCATTGGTTGGATGAGCCGCTGCATCTGAACCAAAACCACCCCCTCTAACCTCAAGCTTCCTCTCAGGATACGCAGCATTGGTATGCGTATCATCGAGCACGGTATAAGGTAGTGCCGTGCCTTGGATAAAGTCTTTTATTTGAATGATTTCTGTATTAATGTTTTTTATAGTCATTTTTTATCCCTGATATATATTTTATTCCTGTTAAACGAACCATATGAGTAATTTATTAGATGTAGCGTTCAGCACAATTGACAGTCGAAAAAATAGTCAGCGCCCAATAAGCTCACTGACCATTTTAAGAGTTAATGCTATAGCACATGGCTATACATGACTGATTAAATCTTAAGCTTATCACCCACCATACCCTTGATGGTACTTAAAATGTCAGCAGGTAATACCACCATTTTGGCATTGTCAGATTCTGCCAGCTCACGAATCGCCTTAATATATTGCTCACCAAGTAAGTAGACAATAGGCATCTCTTCCTCGCCCATTGCATTAGTAATCAGGCGAATAGACTCTTCAGAACCTCTCGCCAATACCACTTGTGCTTCGGCATCACGACGTGACGCCTCTAAACGTCCATCTGCCTCTAAGATCGCCGCTTGCTTTTGACCATCAGCACGAGTCACTGTCGCACGGCGCAGACGCTCTGCCGCTGCCTGCTCTTCCATTGATGCTTGCATCGTTTGCGATGGATTAATATCTTGAATTTCTACTGTCTTTAGGGTGATACCCCAGTCCGCAATATCTTCTGATATCGCATGCTTTAGCTTCATTTTGATTTCATCACGGCTAGACAATGCACTATCAAGATCCATCTCACCGATAATTGAACGTAGTGACGTCTGCACCAGATTACGAATACCATATTCATAATCTTCAATGCCATAAACAGCCTTATCTGGGCGCACGATATTGATATAAGCCACAGCGTTGGCAATAATAACAACGTTGTCTCGCGTAATGACCTCTTGTGAGGGAATATCAAGGACAATGTCTTTGGTCGTCACTTTATAAGCGACATCATCAACGAAAGGAATAATAAGGTTGAGACCCGGCTCTAGTGTTTGGCTATATTTGCCCAATCGCTGCACCACCCACTTATAGCCTTGTGGCACGATTCGAACGCCTTTGAAAACCGTAAAGACAACCAGTGCAACCAAAACCACCATGACAATGCTGAAGCTTTCCATAATTCTTCCTTATTATAATTGCATGTCTTTATTAATCGCTGCCTGCGATTTCATACTGCTCACAATCAGCTCATTACCGACAATATCGGTCACCACCACTCGATCGCCGACCGCCACCGGCTCACCCGTAGTGCGACACATCCACTCCGCTGCCCCAACAATAGGAACACTGAATCTGACGGTGCCCGCTCTATCTGGCTGTGGCTGGACGATAATCATGCCAGTTTCACCAACGATAACACTACCACCCAAGCCTGCTTTGGTGCGATCTACTGATAAGGGTTTAATAAACTTGAACCATGCCAGCAAGAATATGGCAGAAAGCACCAACCAAATAATAATTTGCACAGAGACAGAAATAGGCAATAGCCATGAAAGCGCGGCAACGATGATGGCAGCGGCGCCAAACCAAAGGCTGGCGAATGTCGGCACAAACATCTCAATGATCAGCAATATAAAACCTAAGACTAACCAGTGCCAAGGTTCAATCATCCACAGCATCTCCATCATCACTACATTCCCTATCTTTATCATTCTAACTTTTAATGTAGCACATTTTTGGTATTAATAATTTCTTAAAAATCATCAATATATGATGTGTATACTTCGAAAAATATGAGAAATACATACTAAAACTTAGAGCATAAAAAAACGACCGCCAAAGCGATCGTTTCTTTTTTCTTTAATCAACTTATTAAAACTTAATGTGAGCACCTAAAGTCAATAGAGTAATATCTTCAGCGACATAATCATATTCAGCTTCAACGCTCATGCTAGGATTAAAGTTATAACCCAAGCCAATACCACCAGCAACACCACTATCGCTATCGCTTTCACTAACAGTGTTTCCAAGTACGTCACTTAAAGAAGCATCAATCTCAGCTTTAGCAAACCCTAACTTACCTTTGGCATATAAACCAGTATTAGGGAATTGATAACGGTAAGTACCGTAAGCACCATAAGTTTTAAGGTCATATTCACCCTTAAGAAGTCTGGTACCTGTATCAACATCAGTGTCACTAGAGCCTACATATTCAATTTCAGCACCAAAGTTAGGATCAAAGTTATAACCAGCATAAATACCATAAGCAGTAGGATCATCTAGATCATCAGCATCTACCATGAACTTACCAGCTTTTACACCAACATACGGCTGACCTGCATAGTTAACTGCCGCTTGCGCGCTGACACTCAATAAAGAGCCAACTGATAGGGCGATCAAAGCTTTTTGTAAAGTATTCATATATCTTCCTGTTAAATAAAACTAAAAATACCATCTGAATGAAAATAACAGAGCATATAAGTTAGCTGAACTATTGTCGAATTCGAGATTTTAACAGAACCTTATTTCAAATGCACTCTTTTTTAATGACGCTTACAGTGCTTTTTATCGTACAAAAAAACGCACCTCGAAGGGTGCGTTTTTTAGTTATCATACTGCTAATCAAAAACTTAGAATTTTAGCTGAGCACCAACAGTCATAAGATCTGCGTCGCTACCTAACATGTCATATTCAGCTTCAACACTGAAGTTTGGGTTAACCGAATAACCAAGGCCTACACCACCTGCAAGGCTGGTATCGTCGTTAGAAATGGTTTTTCTGTTAGAGTCTTCGACGATATAGTTACCTTCGATTTCAGTCTTAGCAACACCTAATTTACCTTTGGCATATAGCGCAGTATTTGGGAACTGATAACGATAAGTACCATACGCGCCATAGCTCTTGGCATCGATATCACCGTTGTAATAATCGGCATCGCCTGAACCTACATATTCTGCTTCGATACCAAAGTTAGGATCAAAGTTGTAACCACCATAGACACCATAAGCAGTTGGCTTGTCAGCACCGTTTACATCTAAGTCAAATTGACCGACTTTTACACCAACGTATGGCTGACCAGTGTAACCATTGCCATAAGATACGGCAGCTTGTGCACCCATGCTTAATAAAGAACCAGCCGCTAATGCAAGTAACGTTTTTTGTAAAGTTTTCATAGTATTCCCCTAGGGTTATATTTTTAATTATTTGTCTATAATGTATTTGGAGGAGAAAAAATTATTATTGCCATCTTCTCTCACTCGTTTAGCTGATAAATCGTTTTGGCTTTAGAACTTCAACTGAGCGCCAACAGTAAGTAGCTTGGCATCGACATCACTGTCCATCATTGAGTATTCAGCTTCGACACCAAAGTTAGGGTTCACTGAGTAACCAAGACCTACACCACCAGCAAGACCTGTGTCGCTGCTAGAGTTCGAAACTTTAACTGGACCAACGGTGTAATCACCTTCTACTTCAGTTTTAGCAACCCCTAGCTTACCTTTAGCGTATAAGCCAGTGTTTGGGAACTGGTAGCGTGCAGTACCGTATGCGCCATAAGTTTTGGCATCAAGATCACCGTTTCTGTAATCAGCATCATCTGAACCTACATACTCTGCTTCAACACCAAAGTTTTGATCGAAGTTATAACCACCGTAGACACCATAAGCAGTTGGATCGTCTGCATTGTCGATATCTAGATCAAACTGACCGACTTTGACGCCGACATAAGGCTGACCAGTGTAACCGTTGCTATAAGAAGTAGCGGCCTGTGCGCCAACAGTTAACAAAGAACCAGCTGCTAGTGCAAGTAGCGTTTTTTGTAGAGTTTTCATTATTAGCTCCTTAAAATCAATTTGGACAAACAAGTTATCTATTTATATTGGCTTTTATAGCCCTATCGCCTTGTTTGCTAACGATGGGTATATAGTAACAAACTATTTCAAGTCGTCTGTCAGTGTTTGATGGTATGAGAGTTAAGATTTGCAAGTATTTATCAGTGCTTGGGTTACAAAGGCAAAGATATGAAATCTTTTGTTACAACCACTGAGTTTATGCAATAATCCCTACTCATTTCATCGCCTTTCTAGCAGAAATAAGCATAAAACAATAAGAGAAACCGAATATTTTGAGGTAAAAATAATGACTGGACGTATAACTAGCCGCCTACAAGAAGCGCTTACAGTACTCAAAGCCACCCAACAATATCGTCAATTACCCAATCTCCAACATCATGGGCAATACGTTATTAGCGAGGGTAAAACCTTACTCAATATCGCCAGTAACGATTATTTGGGCTTAGGCGGCGACACCGAATTACAAAACGAATTTCTCAGTCAACTAACACCGCTATCAGTCGCACAAATACCTAAAATGAGTGCGACGTCCTCACGCTTGCTCACTGGAAATGATGTACAGCTACAAGCGCTAGAGTCTGAGTTGCAGGAATGGTATCAAACCGCTGTTGGCAAACGTGATATCTCTGCTTCAAAATCGGTATTGGTATTGAATAGCGGCTATCATGCCAATCTTGGTATATTGCCAGCCCTGACAACCTTGCCAGTCAAAACACTTATTCTGGCTGACAAACTGGTACATGCCAGCATTATCGATGGGTTGCGGTTGAGCCAAAGCAAACTTGTCAGCTATCGTCGTTATCGTCACAATGATTATGAACATTTGGCGACGTTTATTGAGCAAGCAGCGCCAGACATTGAGCGCATCATTATTGTCACTGAGAGCATCTTTAGTATGGATGGTGATCGTGCGGATTTATGTCAACTGGTACAATTAAAGGCTAGCGATGCTCGTATCGAACTGTATGTCGATGAGGCTCATGCCATCGGTGTATTAGGTCATACAGGATTGGGGCTAGCGGAAGAAACACAGACATTGGCTGATATTGACTATTTGGTCGGTACTTTCGGTAAAGCGTTTGCCTCGGTAGGTGCTTATATCATGTGCGATGATGTCGTCAAGCAATGGCTAATTAACCGTATGCGTCCACTCATTTTTAGTACTACATTACCCCCTATCAATCACGCATGGACGCGATTTATTTTAGCAAAAATGCCAATGCTAAATAATCAACGGGCGCATTTAGCGAGGTTATCTACCAAGCTTAGTCAAGCCATCGACCCAAGATACCGTGTGTCCCAGAACATCCAGCATCCACACTATGAATCACCAATTGTGCCTTACATCTTGGGTGACAATGCCAGCACGCTTGCCAAAGCACAACAATTGCAAGCAGCAGGTTTTTACGCCCTGCCTATCAGGCCACCCACTGTGCCTGCAAACACCGCTCGTATCCGTTTGGTGATGAATGCCAAGCTGACAGATGAAGACTGCGAACAATTGATAAGACAATTATAACGCTGTTGTTATACATCAGCGACGTCAGTCCTGCTATCGATTGATAATTGGCTCACTTGGATATAATAAACCGTATGAAAACACTCACCACGCCTGATAACTTTAGCACCAGAAAACAAACCATCGCTCGTCATTTTGCCAATGCCAGCGACTATGATCAGCATGCCAATATTCAGCAGCAAGTATGTCAATATTTAATAGACAAACTCACTCACACTGAACACGATAGTGTGCTTGAAGTCGGTGCAGGAACTGGTCAAATGACCCGCCTACTCGCAGCACACATTCAAAGTCAATATTGGCTAATCAATGAATTATGCGCTGAACAAGCGGCTACTTTACAGTCCATAATGCCCAATGCTGACATAGCAATTGGCGATGCTGAAACGATGAACTTTGAGGATGAGCATAGCTTGATAATCAGTGCCAATGCAGTGCAATGGTTTGATGATCCCTTAAACTTTGTTGCGCAATCATCACGCCGTTTGCGAGCTGGAGGTCAACTGCTGTTTAACACTTTTACGCCAAATAACTTTTGGCAAATTAAAAGTTTGACCGGTCAAGGACTCTATTACCCAGATATCGACGAGTGGCAGTTGGCACTGATTAGTGCGGGTTTTGAGAAAATTGAACTGTCCACTCAGCGTTTCGAGTTACCGTTTGCCAGTCCCTACGCTATCTTAAAACATATGAAGTTGACCGGCGTATCGACCAATCAGACGCAAGTAAAAGCCAACAGCACCCAGCCCTTTATGTGGACCAAGGCACGCTTGCAACAGTTTGAGTCTGATTATTGGCAACATTTTTCGGCGCAAGATGACGACGGTCAGCCTATCGTTCATTTGACTTATGAAGTACTGATAGTGAGTGCCTTTAAATCATAAAGACAAGATATAGAGTGGTAGGATATTTCTTATAAATAACAGCCATAAAAAAACGCATCCCGAAGGATGCGTTTTTTGTTTTAACTGCGTTTAGTTACTAAATCACAATTATTTTTTGTCTTCGTCTACTTCAGTAAACTCAGCATCAACGACGTCATCATCAGCTTGGTTGCTATCTGCTGCATTGTCCGCGCCTTGTTGGAACTGGCTTGGATCCATGCCCTCGCTACCTGCGCCTGCATCAGCATAAATCTTCTGACTAACTGGCAAGAAGGCATTGTCTAATGCTTCAAGCTTGGCTTTGATGTCATCATGATCATCTTCTTTCATCACCGCTTCAAGCTCAGTGATAGCAGCTTCTACTGTTGATTTTTCTTCAGCAGTTACCTTATCTTCAGCATCTTTTAACGCTTTTTGTACCGCATGAATACGACCATCTGCTTCGTTACGAACTTGCGCTAAGTTAGCGAATTTTTCGTCTTCTGCAGCATTGGCTTCTGCATCACGAACCATTTGCTCGATTTCTTCATCCGTCAAGCCAGAATCTGCTTTGATCTGGATGCTTTGCGCTTTACCCGTACCTTTGTCAGTTGCTGAGATATTCATGATACCGTCAGCATTGATGTCAAAAGTAACTTCAATTTGCGGTAGACCACGTGGTGCTGGTGGAATATCCGTCAAATCAAAACGACCAAGCTGTTTATTTTGGTTAGCGATTTTGCGCTCACCTTGATAAACCTGGATGGTCACAGCTGGTTGGTTGTCTTCAGCCGTTGAGAATACCTGTGATTTCTTAGTAGGAATCATGGTGTTTTTCTCAATAACTGGTGTCATGACACCACCCATCGTTTCGATACCAAGCGTTAGTGGCGTCACATCAAGTAGCAATACGTCTGTTTTTTCACCAGACAATACCGCGCCTTGAATCGCAGCCCCTGCCGCTACTGCTTCATCAGGGTTCACATCTTTACGTGGCTCCTGACCGAAGAACTCTTGTACTTTTTGCTGTACCAGTGGCATACGAGTCTGACCACCAACTAAGATAACATCATCGATGTCACCAATTTTTATGCCAGCATCTTCAAGCGCAATCTTACAAGGACCCATGGTACGTTGTACCAACTCTTCAGTTAAGCTCTCAAGTTTTGAGCGACTGATAGTGACCACCAAATGCTTAGGACCATTGCTGTCTGCAGTAATATAAGGCAAGTTCACTTCAGTACTTTGGGCACTTGATAACTCAATTTTCGCTTTTTCTGCCGCTTCTTTTAGACGCTGCATCGCCAATGAGTCACCTTTCAAATTGACATCTTGGTCTTTTTTGAACTCATCAACCAAATAATCAATCAATGCTGAGTCAAAGTCTTCACCACCAAGGAATGTATCACCATTGGTTGCTAAAACTTCAAACTGCTGCTCGCCATCAACGTCAGCGATTTCGATGATTGATACGTCAAAAGTACCACCACCCAAGTCATAAACAGCAACCGTGCTATCGCCTTGCTTCTTGTCCATACCGTACGCAAGAGCCGCAGCTGTTGGTTCGTTGATGATACGTTTTACATCAAGACCTGCAATTTTACCCGCGTCTTTTGTTGCTTGACGTTGTGAGTCATTAAAATAGGCTGGTACGGTTACAACCGCTTCAGTAACAGTTTCACCAAGATAGTCTTCTGCTGTTTTTTTCATTTTTTTCAAGATTTCAGCAGAAACCTGTGGTGGTGCTAATTTTTTACCGTTAATTTCTACCCATGCATCACCGTTATCCGCTTTGGCGATTTTGTAAGGTACCATGCCGATGTCTTTTTGCACGACTTTGTCATCAAAACGACGACCAATCAAACGCTTAATCGCAAACAACGTGTTGTTTGGATTGGTGACCGCTTGACGTTTGGCTGACTGACCCACCAAAATTTCATCGTTTTTATAAGCAACGATAGATGGTGTTGTACGAGTACCTTCAGCATTTTCGATGACTTTGACTTTATCACCTTCCATCACTGCGACACACGAGTTAGTCGTACCTAAATCAATACCAATTACTTTACCCATAATTATTTGCTCCTAATTTGTTTTAAGTATTTATCTATTCAGACCGTGGTTGATCTCTTGTTGCTATATATATCGGTTTACTTATGGATTTTTTCAAGTCAATCATCACGCAAAATTTGTCTTTCGTGTGACTTTTTGTGAAAACCCTTAATAATAGTAGGGTTTAGCACATTAAAAACCCAATTTTTAGTACTACTGCCCAACACGTACCATGGCTGGGCGTAATAAACGACCGTTCAAGCTATAACCTTTTTGTAATACAGTACCGACAGTATCAGCCTCGGCTTCTTCATCAATACCCACCGCTTCATGCAGATCCGCATTGAATTTCTCGCCTTGTGGGTCAACCATTTCGACGCCGTTCTTATTTAATACGTCCAATAACGCTTTGTGCGTCAGTCTCACCCCTTCTGTAACAGGGTCATCGGCATGGGCGCTTTCGATGGCGCGTTCTAAATTATCGACCACTTCTAATAGCTCTTTGGCAAATTTCTGCAAGGCAAAACGCTTACTCTTATCCGCCTCTTGCTCCATGCGTTTTTGTGCATTGTAAGCTTCAGCATTGGCACGGGCGGTGACTTCTTTAGCTTGCTTCACTTCACCTTTTAGCTCAGCGATACGCGCTTTAAAGGTGTCGAGATCGATTTCATTTTCGATGATCATCTCTTCACCTGAGTTATGCTTTGGATCAAACTCTTTCATGGTTTCTTCTAAAATACTGTCACTGTGTTCAATATTGTCATGCGCCACATTTTGCTCAGGCGATTCGTGGTTGGTATTTTGCTCGCTCATGATAGCTCCTTAGAATTTTAATAATGACAATTTATATAAGACGCAACAAGTTCACTATTTGCTAGGGATACTGCGCTCTTATTAAATAATTAACCCGTCTTACACATTGTTGTTATGAGTACCTTCTACTAGCTGTTTGATAAAGGTGATGAAGGTAAATTTCAAGCCTAAGCCAAGGGAATCTTTCTAATTTACAACAAATATTGCCTAAATCTGGATTAAAGTGCTCAAAACAGAATTTCATAGGTGGTAAATGGCTATCCATGCTCGTTAACACAAGCTACAAGAAAGCAGTACTTATTCCAAAAAACTTACCATTGATACATAAGCCATTACCAAACAATACTCAACTTTATTTTTGATTACTCTATTATTGCTACAAATAGTATGGCTCATGTCAAAGTGAACGCTCACATATATGACAACGCATACTGACAATCATTAACGAGAAGTGTTATGTCTAAATCAACCGTGTTATCAATCAACGCGCTATTAAATAAAGCGCTGATGACGATAAAGCTCGCATCAACAGATCGTATAGATAAGGGTATAAGAGAAGAAAATGGCACTCAAGAGAATCGTTTGACCGTCAAACAAAAAGTGCTTAGCTATAACCCGTTGACGACTTGCCAGCCGCATACCTTGCACTATGCCATGAAAGGAGTCGGCTATCTGCCAACGCCACTATTAGAGAGCTTGGTTGGGTATTTAAAAGGACCGACCTCAAAACAATACCTGCACGCCGATGCTCACCTGCGTTTGATTCTCGCTGTGAATAGTAAGCTTAAAACGCCTCTTGAGCTGACACCAATGCATGAGCTGCGCGAAAGGTTCGCCGCTGACGCCGTGGCGATGCAAGCGCCGTACGTATGGCAGCAAACAAGTGACAATGTCATCGGCAACATGAAACGATTTACGAAAAAAAATCAGAAACTTGTGCATTGGGAAGACAAAGTGATTGCCAACGCTGATGATGGCTATATGACCATTCGCTGTTATCAATCAGACGCGAGCTCTCATGGCTTAGGGTTCAAAAAAGCGGATACTCATAATTCTGATGAAACAGTGCTGTTATATTTTCATGGGGGTGGATTTTGTATTGGTGATGTCAATACCCATCATGAATTTTGCCACGCGGTTTGTGAGCAGACGGGCTGGCCGATAGTCAGTGTTGATTATCGCTTAGCACCTGAGCATCCCGCACCAGCCGCATTAAAAGACTGTATTACTGCCTACGCTTGGCTGGCTGAGCATTGCCATACCCTAGGTGCTTTACCCTCGCGAATCGTGCTAGCAGGTGATAGTGCTGGCGGCGGATTGTCCACTTTGATTGCTCAACAACTTACTGCGCCCTCGCAAGTCGCATGGTCAGATCTGGGCATTGCAGGTCAAAAAATGTTCGATTTATTAGAGCGCTTACCAAAGCCGCTTGCACAAATGCCTTTGTATCCTGTGACGGATATCGAAACGGATTATCCAAGTTGGGAGTTATATGGTGAGGGATTATTATTGGATCATGCCGATGTGGCTGTATTTGATGCTGCTTGTTTAGATAACAGCCCCTTGCCACGCCAGCATATCCTTAACTGTCCGATGCTTGGTGATAATAGTAAAGTATGCCCGACTTATATTGTCGCTGCAGAATTAGACGTATTACGTGATGAAGCATTTGCTTATGCAAAGCAGTTAAAGGTGCATGGTATAGCAGTCGAGACTCATACCATTCTGGGTGCGCCGCATGGCTTTATTCATTTTATGAGTATTCATCAAGGTATCAGACAAGAAACAGGCGATATTATTAAAGGGTTTGCGAGTTTTGTGCGTGACGTTATCAATACCCAGTCACAATTAGCGGCATAGTTATCAATACAGTTGTATAAGAGAGTGCCTGTTTACTTATAAAATAGAATGGCACTGCCACTATTTGAACGTTACTTTTTTAAGCATTGTTTTCTTAAATATGACTTGCTTAAACGTTATCTCCAACCTGACCATTCAAAGTGATCAGCCAAATCTCTGAGCGCGAACCCAAGCGAAATGGAATGCCCCAAAAGCCGTAACCAGATGACACCACAAAGTGTCCTTTGCCAATGGCTTCATAGCCATAACCCAAGCGATTGATGGCACTGACAATAAAGTTGGCGGGGAATATTTGACCGTTATGGGTATGCCCTGAGAGCTGTAAATCAATCGGCATTTGGCTGTGCTCAGCAATATCACTTGGTCTATGATCTAGCAGTATCACTGGCTGTGTAGTATCAACTTGAGCCAGTAGATCGGTTGTGGCTACCCGCTGTCTTTTATGGTTATCAAAACGCCCTATCAGCCAGACTGGTTGACCTTCATGCTCGATGCCGATTACTTCATCATTTAACAACTGCACGCCAGCAGCACGCAACGCTTGGACAATCGGCTGCTCATGCCCGTATAAATCATGATTGCCCAATGTCGCATAAACACCATACGGCAAGCTTTTGCATAACTCCGCAAAGTTTTTCGCCATATTATAATCAGTAAATGCTTGCGTATTATCATCCATGATATCGCCCGGCATTAGCAATATATCGGCTGTATTTTTTACCATAAGATGATGCAGTCTATCTATTGCACCACTGCCAAACAGTCTCCCGATATGTAAGTCGCTAGCGACCACAATACGTAAAGGCTTAGCCAAAGGTTTATCAATATTAACAGATAACTCACGTACCACAGGCGCATAAGCACTATATAGGGCATAGAAAAACAACCCGATAAATATTGCCAATGCCAATATGCGCAACCCAAAATCGACGGTAGCCGGTGTAGCGAGCGCATCACCAGTTAGCGATGTGATTAACCAATAGCCACCATAAAATAGGCTGGTAACTAAAGCCGTCAATAGCATGAAATGCATAACTAACATCCAACCACTGATCCAGCGATAGCTATTTTTAAATGCTCTATTGACACTGAGTAGAAGCAAACCGTTGGTAATAACGAATACAATAACCCATACCGAAGTTTGCAAACCTGCTGTCTGCCAAGGCTGTAACCACCATTGCACGCTTAGAGCTGCGCCGACACTAAACAGCTGCAATAGCACAAAAATGGTGATAAAAAATGCGTAGCGCATGAAAAATCCTTGAGTATGATGGCATCAATGCAGTGTATTTTCAGCTGACAAGACGAGCAAAGTAGCTATTAGCCAGCCTAACAGCAAATAAAAACCTCTACTATTTAGATATGGTAGAGGCTTTATCATAGGGGCAACACTGTTTATTTAAATAGCTCATACACCAGACTGCAACGTAATTATCCAAATCTCAGAACGCGTACCCAGTCTAAATGGTACGGGACCAATGCCATAACCAGAGGTCACCAAAAACTGCGTATCGGCTATTTTTTTGCTGCCATAGCTTAACGGTGTCAACCAATCCATCAATAGCGTTAGTGGAAATATCTGCCCACCATGGGTATGCCCAGACAGATGCAAATCGACTGGCAGGGCGCTGACCTCATCCATCGCGCTAGGACGATGTTCCAAAAATATCACTGGTTTTTCTGTGTCTACTTGCGTTAATAATTCCTCGGCTGACAATCTGGTACGATCAATATCATCTGAGCGCCCCACCAGCCATACTGAATCATCTAATAGCACACTCTCATTATCAAGCGCTTTGATGCCCGCCTCTTCCACCGCCTGTGTAATCTGCTGGTCATAACCGAAATAATCGTGATTGCCTAAAGTCGCATAGACGCCAAGCGGTGCCTTTAGCTTTAATAGCTGCTCATGCATATTGGTATTATCGTAAGCAATCGTATTATCATTCATAATGTCACCAGCGATAACCAAGACATCAGGATGTTGCGCATCGATAAGGCTTACCATTTTCTTTATCTGTCGATTGCCAAACCATCTACCCAGATGCGTATCAGAGACAAGCGCGATATCCATTGGTTTAGCCAGCGGTTTGTCAATCGTAACAGTTAGACGATGTACGACAGGTGAATAAGCATTGAATACCGCTAAGCTAACAATGGCGACATAAACTGTAATGGCAAAGGTGCGCAAGAGTATTGGACGAGATTTCCGCTTAAAGAGCTGATAAAC
This sequence comes from Psychrobacter sp. TWP2-1-2, assembly GCF_049896785.1. Taxonomy (NCBI): domain Bacteria; kingdom Pseudomonadati; phylum Pseudomonadota; class Gammaproteobacteria; order Moraxellales; family Moraxellaceae; genus Psychrobacter; species Psychrobacter sp. TWP2-1-2. Next base: position 27,705 of record NZ_JAFCVA010000011.1, read on the forward strand.
GAATAGCGCAACTACAGCGGTTATCAAACCCGCATAAAGCATAAAACCTTGCAAAATACTAACGACCAGATAAACGTGAAAGCGCTCACCGCAAAACTCAGTCAAACCATAAATGAGAGCACTATTATTAATAATAAAGACAGCAGCTATCAGCACAGCTTTGGCGGCAGTCGTTTTTGGCTTTATTAACCAGTAAATAAGAACGGTGGTCATAACAGCTAGCAACTGAGTAAAAACGATGAAGAACCACATAGTAAGGTCTAATCAGATAGAGATAACGCCATCTTACGTGAAAAATTTGATGCTCTGGATATAGCCTCCTTTTTTCCACGAAAACTTCATATGCTTTACGTCTAGAGTGCTGTTGCCACAAAAATAAATGGTTGCCAATAAACGTACTTTAACGTGTATTTGGTGCTATTTTGCAAACGCCGTTTTCACAAGCCTGCATCAGCGCTTTGCCATAGAGCAGCTTGGTCACCCAATTCGGAATTCTATAGCGATTGCGCGCGACATACGGATAAGCGAAGTCGCCAAGTTGTTTGACCACTGGCAAAAATAACAACGTTGACAATTTCACGCTGCCCGTTCTGTAGAGCAGCCGCACGGCATCCATGTGAGTATACCAATTGCCGTAGCTGTCTTGCACACACATATAAGTCATCGCATCCTTACGGCTGAATCCTGCGACTGCCAACTCATCAACCCCCTCGTCTACAGGAACTAAGTGTATCTTTTCCGGTTGACGTTTTTTCATATTATGCGCCTCGGTGCTACATATCACGCACGCATCATCGTAGTACATGGTAATGGACAAATTCGCTTGCTCTCTATAGCTGTTGATATGGTTTTGGATAATCATCTTACGACTCCTTTATGAGTGATATCTCAGTATCAAGACTATTAGATTTTTGAGTCACACTAGATTCTTGGTACTGATTGGCTGGGGCTAAAAAGGGAATGACTGGCTGCTGCGTCCACTGCGGCGCAGCACTGTCTAAGCGCTTGGCCAGTACCGGTAAATGATTGGTCGGCACCGCTGGAAACAAATGATGCTCGATGTGATAGAGCAAGTTAAAAGTCAGTAAATTAATCAATGGATGGCGCTCACTGCGGGCATATACCACGTCATCACAACCATGATGGACGCTCCATACGGCAAAAAACCCAACCATCGTATTGGCCAATATCATTACCAATACGTGATACATCAAAACTGGATGCATCGTGATAAAAGCGGTGGCAATCACTGCGCAAATGAGCAATAGATCAAAGCCAACGAGCATACGATTGCGGCGGCTACCATGCGTCAAGCCAAACCATTGAATCATAATCGAAAATAGCCCACCGCCTAATATCGCCTGATACCAAGGCAGACGAGCCCAATTACCCTCGACATCGCTGTCACCCAGTGGATCTCTATGATGGTTAAGATGAGTATGCCGAATAGCATGCGTGCTACAGAGCATCGTGATACTGAGAAGAAACAGCATGAGCTCTGTGGCGACTTTACTCACTTACTCACCCCTAAAGTGCGGTGATAGCAATCATGCGCTTGTCTCAGTGCGGCAGTAAAAAAGAAAAATGTCGCCACAAGTGCAAGCAACCACCACCCTTGCCACGCGCTCCACCATGACAATAATAAAAATGGTAACGATAAAAAGATATTGTAAACGGTCTCAGTGGGCTTGAGCTGACGCAAATCTTGCCATTCAATATTGGCTAACGAAGGATGACGCATGATGTTCTCCTTGCTTAGTGATAAGCAGTAGCTGTCTTGCTGGCGCGACCACTTAATTTAATCGGCTGTTTTAATTTACTTTATTTCTGTCAATAATGAAATTTAAAGTTAAATTTTATTTGTGTTTAGGTAATGCGATAAGACCTGTAATCACAGCGCTGGCTCCACCTATCAAGCTAAGAACCAATCCAAATATTATTTTCTCTAAAAAAACATCTGTTGCTATAATCCAAACTGAAAATATAAAAGTACTAAAGAATCCAATGAAGAATAACGGTACTATTTTTAGTATGGAGTCAAAGACTATCTTCAACTTACATATAGTTAATCCAGCTACTAACGTAGGGAGCAAACCAAAAAAGAATCCGCCTACAATAGAAGCTAATAGCATTTTGAAAATATCTGTTAACTCTTGCCTAAAAATATTACCGTCAATTACAAGCATCACAATCATATATAAGCAGACAATCAGACCACCTATCGCACCTCCCAACAATCCATAAGTTCCTATTACCTTAGCTTTAGGATAGCTGGATGCTGTGGCTGTAGCGCTAATCTCAATATCACTCATACACACCTCTATTTAGGTTTCACATGAAACAAAGCATCATGTAAATAATAATGATGTTTCACATGAAACAGTCGCTTAATGATTTACGAACTCTGCTCTTCTAAAGCTTGCTTCAGTGTTGGCTGTTTAAAATCATAACCTGCGTCCTGTAATGCTTGAGGCAATACCTTTTGTCCATCTATTAGTAGCGTCGACATCTCACCAAATATTAGCTTAAGCAGAAAATTGGGTAAAGTAAAAAAGGTGGGCCGGTGTAGCCATGCTCCAAGCGTTTTGGTAAAAGTATGATTGGTCACTGGATTAGGCGCAGTGAGGTTATAAACCAGCACTGGCGTATCATTGATAGTTTCTAACGAGTGCTCATCGGTAGTCTGAGTGTCCGCATAATTAGCAAGATGCTTTTCAATGATGAATATCACCGCCCCAACCCAGTCTTCACGACTGATCCAGCTCATGATTTGTTTGCCATCACCTAACTGCCCACCAACACCCATTTTAAATGGGGTTAATAACTTACCAAGCATGCCGCCTTCAGGATGAATCACCACACCGGTTCGCACGATAGCCACAGGTACGCCATATTCCGTTGCTGTCAAAGTTAGCTGTTCCCATTGTTCACATAATTGATGGGCAAAATCAGTTTCAAAATTACTGATTTCGGTAAGAGGTTTATCGCCTTGTGCGCCATACCAGCCAATCGCAGAGCCGCTGACCATTAGCTTGGGCTTAATACTGGTGCGCTTAATAAATGCCAATAAGGATTCGGTAGGCTTGATACGGCTGGCGAGCAACTGCTCTTTGCGCGCATCGCTCCAGCGCGAGTCAGCAATGCCTGCGCCTGCTAGGTTTAAGATAACATCAAAGCTTTTATCCGAACTCGCTAGCTCATCGTAGGTCATCATGCTGATCGCGTCAGGATGCGTTTGGCTGTTATCGCGTGTTAGCCATGTAATGTGTAAGTCCTTATCCTGCGTACGATAGCGTTTGATAAGCTCGTCACTAAAAGCACTGCCTAAAAAGCCTGAGCCACCACTGATTAAAATATTCATGTCCTACTCCCTATATTTTTCGCTTATCGTTTAGTAAAACTTAATCCGTCATAGCCATCGTCTACTTTTTTAGTACTAATATCAAAATGACTTTTACGTACTTTTGGTAAAGCAATGCGGCTGGCAATCGCTGAATTGATTGCGCCAAACAATCCTATACCAATCATAAAGGCCAATAGCACGCCAACCTCTATCCATGAGTTGATGCCTAGATATAGGATGATTGCACCCATATAACCTGCTGACGTTATAAACCCCACTAAAAATGTCGTGCGTAGACTCTTATGATCACCGCGCCATATATTCTTATAAGCGACGATAACACCCGTTAATAAAGCAGGAATAAAACCAAGCAGACCAACATAGAGTAATGGCTGGTAACCAATTTGGGCAAAATCCGCATTCCTAAAAATGAACAATAGAGCCAGCTCTGCAATCAATCCACCAATCATACTACCAAGCCCTGCAAACAAAATAATCACTTGTAGATAAGGATACACACCTAACTCATTATTCGTTTTCATTCTATTTATTCCATTAACATTCGTCGTTAATTAAGTATAAATATGGCGTTGCCAAAGCCAATGAAATTCCTGTGGATAATTGGTGGATAAGTATCTTGATTTTATTTAGCCTACTGATTAAGCAAAACGCTTACGAATAGGACAGTCACTATCATTATTATTTTGAGATTTATTCTTTAATTTGTTCCAACGATGATTAATAAAATCTATGACGTTAACCATACTTGGCAATACATGTGCTTTGGTCAGATGTGGCGCTGCTGCATCTAAACGCTTGGCAAGCTCAGCTAAATGATTGGATGGCACAGCAGGAAAGAGATGATGCTCTACGTGATAAAGCAAATTAAAGGTCAGCAAGTTGACCAAAAGATTGCGCTCAGTTCGGGCGATTGTCTCATCACAATCATGGTGTACGCCCCACACCGCAATGATGCCAACACTGGCATTGGCCAACATCATGGTCAGTAGATGATACATCAATACTTGCGCTAATATCGTGAAAGTAGGAATAGTAAAGGCGGTCAATATAAGGGCAACTATGATGACTAAACCAATCAAAGCAAATTCTAGCCAAGCCAATTTTTGATTGCGACGGCTGCTGAGACGCAGTCCTTGGCGATAAATATCGAGTCGATAAGTTATCCCGCCGAGCAGCGCTTGCCACCATGAGCCTTTTGCTAGACTGCCTTCAATATCACTATCGCCCAATGGGTCACGATGATGCGCCATGTGCGTGGCTCGAATGCTGTGCAAACTGGTCATTAATAGTACGCTGAGCAATAATAATATGGCGGTGGTCGTACGTTTTCCTGTACCCAAACTATGATGATAGCCATCGTGCGCTTGGCGAAAAGCGGCAGCAAAGAATAAATAAGAAGCCCCGCATGCTAAGACATACCAAGAGTGGCTGGCGAACCACCATGACAACAATAAAAACGGATAAGGCAAAATAACGTTGTAAGCGATTTGACCGCGCGTTAACCGGCGCAAGTCTTGCCACTCGACTGCAGTAATAGCCTTTTTAACAGCTTGCTCTTTATTAGCGTGTGTTTGATTGAGTGTCATTTTACACATCCATTTGTCAGTGCTATTTTTGGTTGCTGCTACTTTTACTGAAACTTATCTCACTTAAACTTAACTGGCTTTTATAGTTATTACATATATTTCTGTCAAAAAAGAAATTATATCGCAAATTTTTTATGTTAAATTACACCGCTAACTATTAACGTAAGACCTTTTTAATACTAGCGCCCAGTTTTAGGACTTTTTTGAGGATGCTTGTGGGCAGTTTAAGCATCTCAGATGACCATGTGGTTAGGGTACTAACGAATTCTTGGGTATCACGAATACGTGACTTTACCTCATTATTTTCATGTTCAAATTCAGGACTGTCCATCAATTCTTGTAAAAACTGTACTGTTGGCTCAAGCTCACGCTTTTGTCGTTCAACCACGATGATGCGTGCCAGCTCCCAAACGTCAGTATTGGTCGTGAAGTGATCGCGACGATCGCCTAATATGGAAACCTTTTGTACTAAGCCCCAATGCTGCAACTCTTTAATACTGTTTGAGACGTTAGAGCGAGCAACACCAAGTGTTTCGGTGATTTCTTCAGCATTTAATGGCTTACCAATGATGAATAACAACGCATGAATCTGTGACATGGTGCGATTAACACCCCACTGCGAGCCCATTTCACCCCAATGTAAAATAAATTTTTCGGTCACAGGATTCAGTTTCATGATTAATATGTACTCTACTTTATAAGTTTTGGTTATTTATTGACTTATCTTGCGCTATTCTTTTATTTCTGTCAATAGTGAAATCAATAGATGACACTCATCACTTGTTTGACTGTCATGCGCTAACGAATCACTAAACCCGTGGTTGCGTCACGAATTTGGCTCGGTAAAGTATAGCCTAGAGTGTCAGCCTGCAAGTAGCTGATTTGCTCGCCAAAATATCCATAAGCATCAGTGAAAGTCATAGCAGGCGGTTGCCCTGATGGATTACAGCTTGTGGAAACCAATAGTCCAAATGGGTTTTGAACGTCGACCAGTTGTTGGCACAATTGACGAATCATAGGATGCGCAATAACTCTAACCGCCACTGTTTGATGCTGCCCTGTGATCCAACGAGGGATAGTCTTTTCAAGTGTCTGAGGGATAGGCAGTAGCCATGTATGGGCTTGCTTACCTTGTAGGGCTATACTGTCAGTATCTGCCTGCCAACTCTTGATGATTTGTTGGCGCTGACCTTCTTCTAGAGGCTCTAGTAACGGCATTAAACGCTCAGCGCTGTCAGTAATGACGATCATGCCTTTGGCTTGTGGACGCTGTTTAATAGATAAAATACGTTGAACGGCTGCTTCATCATAAGCGTCACAACCAATACCCCAAACGCTTTCGGTGGGATAAGCAAGTAGCTGTCCTTCTTTAAGCCATTTGGCAGCTTGAATGACAGAGTCAGTAGTAAAAGATGTGGATTTTTCCATGGCTTGAAGGCTTCAAAAAGGTAGAAATTTAAGCACTCATCATAACATAAGACTAGGGCGTGTCCTCAATTCAATCGATAGTTATCTAAATGGGTTAAAAATGGCTAAATCTTGCCAAACGGCGTCAAATAGCTGACTAATATCTCGATATTATCTGCGCTATTTTCCTTGTTTGACTGCAATTTATCTCATTTTTATCGCCATTTTTAAAATGAGGACACGCCCTAAGAAAAATTAGGGCAGCGAAGTTTAAAGCGACCTTATTAGCAGCTACCTAGGACGTGTCATCGATTAGCACATTAGTACGTTTAGTGGTCTTAAAATGGCTAAATTTTGCTAAATATCGTCAGCAATTTTGTCAATATGTTCATACTAACGGCAATTGCTTCCTTGTTTATCTACAATTTTTCTCATTTTAAGCCTCACAATCTAATTGATGAAACGCCCTAGATTGTACTGTCGTCAATCACTTGGCAGTAGATAAGTGAAAAGCCTAAAGCGATAGAAAGTACGATTTTAGACGCGCAAATACCGTCCACCTTGCACACTAATGATGCCTAATAATTCAAGCTCCATTAACTGTCCAATCAACTGCGGTGTGGCAAGTTTGGTAGCGATAATCAGCGCATCTAAATCCTGCCCGTGCCAATCAAGCTGCTCATACACAAGCATCAAATGCTCTGGTACGACGATAGGGCTAGGAGCAGATTTGATATTAGAGGGTATTGGATGGTTAGACATTACAGCGATGTTTTTATCTTTATTTGTATGTTTAGTAGCTTTGCTATTATTCGTTTGAGAGCCATTAGATTCGATAATATCTATACCACTATCCACAGTATCTTTTGATTTATGAGTATAACTTTCATGACCCAACTGAGCATTGACGTCTTCTAGCACTTGCTGTGGATGATAAATTAAGGTCGCGCCTTCACGTATCAAATGATGACAGCCTTCAGCATTGCTATTATCAATATGACTTGGAATCGCAAAAACTTGTTTGCCCTGCTCGGAGGTTAAACGCGCAGTAATCAGCGAACCACTCTGAATGGTCGCCTCCGTCACAATTGTTGCTAAGCTCAATCCAGCGACCAAACGATTACGCCGTGGAAACGTATGCTTATGTGGCATTGTATGCGGCAACAGCTCACTAATAATACAGCCGCCTTGCTCAATTATTTGGGCAAACAATTTATCATGATGATTGGGATAATTGACCTCAATACCCGTACCCATTACCCCAATCGTTCGACCTTGATATTCAGTATCCGCCTGTGCTAACGCGCCTAGATGTGCTCGCTTATCGACACCCATGGCAAGACCGCTGGTAATGATATAACCAGCTTGCGCCAAATATTGTGCGATATCAAAGGTGATTTTTTGGGCATGGGCAGTGGGTTTTCGGCTACCGACGATCGCGATTTGCGCTTGACGCAAACGCGCTTTATTGCCTCGGTAAAATAATAAAGGCGGTGGGTCATAGATTTGCGAGAGCTGTGCGGGATAATCAAGCTGGTCAGCAAATAGCAGACCATAGCGCCCTTCGATGAGCGCTTGCTGAATGTTATTGATACTGGCTTGCGTATGCTCTGGCTGTTCATGACGGGCAAGATGGCTATGATGAATACCCAATTGCCGCCAAGCATCTACTTTGGCGTACCAAGCAAGCTCTGCTGTGCCAAAAGAAGTAATGAGCTTATGATAAGCAGATAATGATGCATTCACCTCATTCCACAGCGCCAGTACTGCGCGCTGCTCATCTGATAAAGAAGAAGTAACTGCCATCATAATCATCTAGCTCGTATAGGCTAAGTTAGTGTGTCCCGTTCAAAAATAAGCATGTTCTCACTTATAGTGTACTCATTTATAGATATGGCGGTGGTAACAGCTGGTCGCCGACGTTCAATGGTAGCTCTGAATCAAGCACATAAGCATAGCTAATATTATCGAAAGTATTGAATACCATGACCATACCGCTTGGCTCATTTGGTAAGCGTACTGGCGTGTCATTGTCTTTGGTATCGCGGATCAAAGCCCCTTTTTGATAGACAGTCAATACATCACCAGGCTTAGCACCATGGGTACTACCTAAGTTGATAGCAACGACACTACCCTTCGCCGCTGAGCTGATTGAGTCCATGACTCGGACAATCATGCCACCACGACTGACAATTGCAGGGGCTGGATAAAACACAGGTGGAATAGAGTTATTCAACTCAACGAATACGCGATCACCTTCACGTACTTCTTTGTCGTAACTGTCGGTGAGCTGCAAACTGCTGACGCCGTTGGTTTCTGTCGAAGTAACCAAACCCGTCGCAACTTGCGTGACCTCTAAACCGATAACTTCTTGGGTTTTTGGCTCAACATATAGCTCTCCTTCACGGTAGATACCATAACGCTGACCAACGATCAGTGGCACACCTTTGGCATACACTTTATCGCCACTGGCGGTAATTAAGTTGCCTTTTTTAGAGGCCAATATATAAGGCGTGGTGTTAAAATCTTGTGGATTAACGATGACTGTCTTATCTAACCAGTGTTGAATAGCAGACCACGGAAGCGGTGGAATACTGTTGGCTGTTGAAGTGACTGAGACTGTGCTAGATACCACGTTACCCGTTAACTGCTTTTCAACTCCAGCACAACCTTCGCCAGTATCAACACCAATTAAGGTTTTACCTTGAATCACACATAAGATAAGGATGTCGTTAGGATAAATAAGATTGGGGTTTTTGATTTGCTTATTGGTTGCCCAGATTTCTTTCCAGCGCCACGGACTGTCTAAATAACGTCCTGATATGTCCCACAACGTATCGCCTTTTTTGACGATATAGCGATTGGGCGCATCCGCTTTGATGGCTGGTGGTGGATTGTTAGCGTGGGCAGCACTCATTAGCATTGCACTACTAAATGTCGTGATTAACAGTGCTTTTGCTATCGTTTTTAAGCTCATCTTCATTGTTATATCCACAATATGTACCGCTGTTGTCGCCACAATTAGTACCATTTAGATCTATTACTTAACCTTAATCTTTGACTGTCATTAAAATAGTGACAAGCAATAAGGGTCGTAAAAGGACTTAACCGTACGATTATCATGACGCTTATAGGGCAGCTGTTCAGTGTAATTGGCTGGTATGATTACTAAAAAAGCGTCTAGCAAAATGATGAGTCGCCGACGCTGTTTCTAATATTACAATTATATCTACCATAACACAATCATAAACACTTTATTACAATGGCGTAACTTTTATATGAATATTATTTCTATAGTTCCTCATTGATATTTATAGAGTTCCTCATGAAAATAAGTATTAAAATCCACTCTGATTTATGCTGGATTTGGTATCACATGCTGACGAATTTGCTCAGCGACCAGCTTAGCGCTGTTATCAAGCACCACCACATGCTGCGGTAAGCTCTCCAAGCCTTCGGTATGGGCTGGGCGTGCGATTTCTATCGATCCAATAGCTTCGATGATCGTATCGGCAAATTTCACTGGCAGTGCGGTTTCGGCACAAACAATCACCTCACCTTCGCGCTGTAGCTCTTTGGCAACCTTGATGCCATCAGCAGTGTGCGGATCAACCAACTCTCCATGCTGCTCATAAAGTGTTTTGATAGTATCGAGACGGTCGGCATGAGTAGATTTGCCCGCAGCAAAACCGTAGCGAGTGTTAACCGCCTCCATTAGGTCAGACAAATCAAAACCTTGACCAGATTTCACCCCTTCAAACAATTCATGAACGCGGGCGCTGTCTTTATCTAATAAGAGATAAACAAAACGCTCAAAGTTAGAGGCTTTAGAGATATCCATTGAAGGACTTGAAGTAATATAGGTTTTGGCAGTCGGACGCGGCTGATAAGCACCTTGATTAAAGAAGTCGTTTAAAACGTCGTTTTCATTGGTCGCGACGATTAGACGATCAACTGGCAGCCCCATTTCACGTGCAATGTGACCGGCACAAATATTACCAAAGTTGCCTGATGGCACGCTAAAACTAACCTTTTCGTCGTTACTTGAAGTCACAGCAAAGTAAGCTTTAAAGTAATAAACAATTTGCGCTAGGATACGACCCCAGTTAATAGAATTAACCGTACCTAAATTATAGGCCGCTTTGAACTTAGCATCCTGTTGTAGCGCTTTGACAATATCTTGGCAATCATCAAACATGCCGTCGATGGCGATATTATGAATGTTATCATCGGTCAAGCTATACATCTGCGCGCGCTGGAATTCACTCATTTTGCCGTGCGGTGACAGCATAAAGACTTCTATGTTTTCTTTACCACGCAGGGCATATTCTGCTGCACTGCCTGTATCACCACTGGTCGCACCAATAATGGTGATGCGCGCGTCTTTCTTCTTCAGTACATATTCGAAAGCATTACCCAAAAACTGCATGGCAACATCTTTAAACGCTAACGTCGGACCGTTTGATAATCCTAGAATATATAAATTGTCTTCAAGCTTACGGACAGGAACAATCTCATCAGAGCCAAATACCTCAGCGGTATAAGTGCGCTCAATAATGTCTTGCAAATCAGCCACAGGAATATCAGTGGCAAAGCGCTGCATAATCGCCATAGCCAGCTGTGGATAGCTCAGCGCACGCCATTTAGTAAGCGTCGCACTATCAATGTTTGGATAATGCTCAGGCAACATCAAACCACCATCTGGTGCAAGACCCATTAATAACACATCACTAAAATCCATCGGCGCTGTCTGACCACGGGTACTGATATATTTCATTAGATTGTCCTGTCTACAATGAGATGATAATTAATTAAAACAGTTTATTCAGCAGTTTTGTGCAACAAGGCATAATAGAAACCGTCGCCGCCCAGACTATCAATTGGCAAGCACTGGCGACCAATCGCCTGTTCAATACCCCAATTACAATCGTCGCTAAATTCAACGGCTACTACATTGTTATAGTGAGTCATAAAATCCTGCATCTGCTCGACGTTTTCTTGCTTTAGGATAGAGCAAGTGACGTATAAGAGGTAACCACCAACTTTAAGTTGTGGCCATAGATTATGCAAGATATCTGCTTGTAAGAGTGCTGTTTGATCAACGTCTTCTTCGGTACGCAAGATACTGATATCAGGATGACGACGAATCACGCCTGTCGCCGTACAAGGTGAGTCTAGCAATATAGCGTCAAATACGAGTTTGCTCTTTTTCTTACCCGCCCCTTGCCATGTGGTCGCATCAGCACAGACAATATTAAGCTCAATATTTCTCTCAGCTTGCTGTAAATCGTGCTGACTTAAGTTTAAGCGCTGTAAATTAGTATGAATACGCTCGATACGTGGAGCTTCATTATCTATCGCAGTAATCTTAACTTTCGAAACCAGAGAAACAGATTCATGGTTTTGTTTCACGTGAAACAATGAAGACTCATTTGAGCTGATTAATTCTAACCAATGAGCAAGCTTACCACCCGGCGCTGCACAAGCATCTAAAATACGAATCTCATTGTTGCTCGTATCCATATCGTCTTCTGCATCATCGTTTTTAACACTCAGTTTATTAAGTAAAGCGTTATGAATAAGCGGCGCTGCAAGCTGAGCATGCCTATCTTGTACACTAGCAGCCCCTTCAGCGAATTGTGGTAAGGCATTGACTGCCGTGCTTTGATGTAGTCTAAGACCTTTGGTTACTATACTATTAGAAGTGGCTGAATCCGACGAGTTGTCGAGTTGTAGACCACTCGTAAGCTCAACCAAATCTGCTTCAACTTCAAATTCCACCAAGGCTTGCTGATAATCCTCTACCGAGGTAACCGCTGTATTCACGCGTAAAAACATCGGTGCAGGTTGACGTAAACCCTGCATCAAATCGTCATACTGCTCACTCCAATCTTGCTTGAGCTGATAGGCAAGCCAATTCGGTAAGCTGTGTTTTTTATCACATTTCTTACGGAACTTACTTGGGTTCTTAGCGACTTTACGCAAGATGGCATTGATTAAACCCGTCGCATGCGCAAATTCGATTTCTTTTGCCGCTTCAACCGTTTCATGAATTGCCGCATGGTCAGCCACTTGCAAATAAAGCAGCTGGGTTAAACCTACTTGAATCGTCGTACGTACTTCTTTTTCATCAATAGAGTTATCAGCCAGACTATCGAGTAGACGTTCAAGGGCGTACCATTGGCGCAACGTCGTAAGCAATAACGCATGGGCAAAACCTTTATCGCCGTCATGCAAACTGTTTAATAGCGGATCAAGGACGCTTGCAAGCGACTGACCATTTTGAATCGCCAGTAAGGTGCGAATGACGCGGACGCGGACGCTACCATTCATTATAAGGTTGCTTGATGGTTTTAGCTTATTGTTTCTTGGCGCAGTGCTTCTCATTAAATTGAATTTCCTTGACGCCTAATAGTTAGCGTCTGATAAAAGTTAGATTGTTTGGTATTAAATGACGAATATAAAAATAAATAAGGTTAAGCGGTATTAAACTGATTTAGGAGCAATTATTTTGAGTCTGCTGTGAACTGGTCACCATCATTTAATTGGTTACCATGGCAGATTTGCTCGGCTGTCATTGGTTTACCACCAGCAAACTGTAATTGGGTGATAGCTAAAGTGCTGGCTTGCGGTTTTTCGAGACCATTATCAATATTACTGTCATGACCACAAGCTACCAATATCGCTTTGCGTCCAACGCTGATAACCGTACCAGCAGGCTGATTGGTTTGCTGCGACGAATTCACAGGTAAGCTGGCTAAAATCTTGACACGCTGCCCTGCTAAAAAAGTATATGCACCTGGCCATGGCGTCAAGCCACGAATTTGTCGTTCGATAATAGTCGCTGATTGTGTCCAGTTGATTTCGCCTTCGGTTTTGACCAGTTTTTCAGCGTAATTGGCTTGACTGTCATCTTGAGGTACAGCCTGTGCTTGATAATGTGGCAAGTCCTTTAGCACGGTAATAATAGCCGTTGCACCAAGCTCAGCCATTTTATCATGGAGGCTGGCAGCCGTATCATCAGCCTCAATAGGAGCGCTGATTTTGTAAATCATATCACCTGTATCTAAGCCCTTATCCATCTGCATAATGGTAATGCCAGTCTCGCTATCACCTGCCAATAATGCACGGTGAATAGGTGCTGCACCGCGCCAGCGTGGTAATAAGGACGCATGAATATTGAGGCAACCATAAGTCGGTGTGGTCAATACACCAATCGGCAATATCAAGCCATAAGCCGCGACAATCATAACATCTGGCTGATAACTACGCAGAGTCTCACGTGCAATCAACCCTTCACTACTAGATTTTTTAAAGGTGAGAGGCTGCTCAACGGCAATATCATGCGCCAATGCGACTTGCTTTACTGCAGAGGCCGATAATTTTTGACCCCGTCCTGCCTTGCGATCGGGTTGCGTATATACAGCGACGATGTCTATATTCAACGCTTCTTGCTGGCTGATAAGCGCCTCAAGACTAACGGCGGCAAACTCAGGAGTGCCAGCAAACGCAACTCTTAAGCGCTTACTAGATGAGCAATCTTTCGTCGTAGATGGCATGGATAAATCGGAGGCAGAAGCAATTATAGTCATAAACAGGCATTATATAGGGTTGATTGACTCATTATAGGTGAGTTTGCGATGTTGTGCCATGATTGTAATAACGGTAATCGAGCGTTACCAATGATACGGTTTGTCTTTATAATAGAAAGCAAGCAGGGCGCTCTTATTGATGAGTTTATTTACAAAACAATGCGTGATTGAGCGATATTCCACTGCCATTCACCATTTTTTTCTAGATAATAGCTGTACAACTGTAAAAGATAAAACGGCTTGAATAAACCAGCTACTGTGCCAAACTGATGACTTACTCACTATGTTTCTTGTGTCGATATAGGACCACGCTTTCATGCAACAGTTTCAGTCCTTACAGCGCTTACTCATATTTTATGCACTGACCTTGCTGGTCATGTTGTCTATCTATTATTTTGCGCTGTTTCACGAGATAAAAAAACACAGTGAACAACACAGTATCGATACTTTCCATACATTGCAGTATGAAGTTACTGAACGTGATGATCTTCTAAACCCTGACATTAAAAGGATTTTAGAAAAACCTGTATTTGAAGACATAAGCTATCAGCTGGTTTTTATGATGCCCTCTGGGCAGACTTATATCCATCGCCATACTCAGTCCAATGAGCGTGCTTTTGCTAACGTTACGTTTCCTATCATTAGCTCATCCCCTTCTAATAATGGCAGTCATAGTGCTTACACGCTCAATAATCGCAACTTAACCGGCACCATTAAACTCAAAAGTGGTCATCAGCTTTATATTATATTGCGCCATAAACCGCTTATCATTGACTGGATATCATATCGCTACTGGTTGCCATTGATGGCAGCGATCATGCTTTTTATTATCGCTTTGCTGTATATGCTCAATCGTCGCACCAATTGGGAACAACTTCTGATTTATACGGACAATCTAAGTAGCCACGCAAAAGAAGCCTATAGTCCGCCGCCTTTTTTGCAAAAAAAATCTACGCCTGAGTTTCTGCGTTTAGGCCATGCGCTGAGCCGTGTCAGCTACCAGCTGCATAATGACTATCGCCGCATTAAAACCCTAACACATCGTCTTGAACGTTTGGTTGATCAATCCCCTTTACCGATGCTGATGATCATGCGTCATGGTCAAATCAGCTTTTTCAATAAACGCTTTGAACAAATATTCATGTCTTTACCGCAAAGCGATAGCAACTATGAACTGACGGATTTTATCGCGGGTAAAGATGAATCTACGCAACGATTGCTGCAAACGTTATCCAACCTACGCGTCACTCGTACCTTAACAGTCTATGGGTTAGAAAATGAACAGGCTTACCAATTGCACGTTACGCCATGGTTTGGTGAACATGGTCAGGTTCACGGCTTTACCGTACTGCTGAATAATGTTAATGAATTTGCCAGTCAAATAGGGCAATTACAGCAACAAAATCAACGGCTACAACGCCTAATTGATGAATTTAATACGATTAAATCGACGATGGGTCATGATTTGCGCCTGCCGTTAGAAGCAATGATTGACACGCTAGAACCGATTGATCCTGAGACGTTGACTGCTGCGCAGAATGACATTTTAATATCCTTAATTAAAAGCAGTCAGAGTATGCTCACGACACTTAATGATGTGCTAGACATTGAGGAGATAGCGGTAAGAAAAACCCGCCTAAGCATTGAGCCTGTTGATATTTATAGACTGGGACAACAGGTCAGTCAGTCATTTATAGAAAGGATAAGGCAGCAAGGACTTGAGCTGCTGTATTTTTTTACACCTGACAGTCCGCGTTGTATTGATACAGACCATCAGCGCCTACAGCAAATCTTGTACGACTTATTAGATAATGCAGTGAAATTTACCACTTCTGGCTATGTATCACTGACCATCGAAACGGTCAGTAATGCAGAGCTATTAGCAACAAAAAACCGAAGCTTAGTAAATCTTAATAAAGACCCTACACTGATTAAAAATAGTCAAATCAATAAAGACAATCCCAATCATGCCTCACACGACTGGATTCGTTTTAGCATAAAAGACAGCGGTATGGGCATCGATATAGCGAAGCAACATCAACTGTTGGTTCAGCTTAATAAAAGCAACAACCAAAACACCCATCGAAACGTTAATTACATTCAAAAGAATACGACTGGGCAAGGCCTAGGGTTAAATAACGTCAATAGTTTTGCGCGATTATTGGGTGGTTTTATTGAAATAAAAAGCACGATGACTGAAGGCAGCAGTCTGAATCTTTATCTGCCTTGCAGACGTCCAAATTATCAGCCTATTTATCATCATAGTCAGCATTTGACTCATATCCATCTAATAGCAGTGATTAAACAACCACTACGTGCCAAACATCTGCGCGATTTTTGCGCATATTTATCGATGCCAGCTACTATCTACACTTCTATAGATAAATTAGATCTACAACAATTAAACGAAAAATTGGCACAAGACGAGCAAAGACTCGCACCTATCTTGCTATTAGATTATGAATATTATGAAACCCTCTCTATTGCTTCCGCTAATCAGGCGATAGTGAATGATGATAAACAACAGGCATTAAATACCCTACTCGATAATCCGTCGCTACCAAAGATACTACTTAGTATGAAACCTGAGCGCCGTATTCCCTCTATATTATTAGATAAATATGAAGGATTCTTGAGCAAACCATTAGATGCGACTTTATTGCTCTCTGAATTACTGCGCTTAACCTTACCAGCGAGACAGAAGCTGGTTCAAGCCATAGAGATAAAAGAAGAGAATAAGCAGCTAGCAAACGAAGCAGATAAAGCTGCCAACGAGAATGTATTGCCACTTATTTTGGTAGTAGAAGACAGTCCAACCAATCAGAAAATAACGTGCAAGATATTGAGTAAACTTGGTTATCGCAGTGTGGTCGCAGAAGATGGTCAGCAAGCGTTAGATATGCTACAACAACAGCGTCAAGATATCTCACTCATTTTGATGGACTGTCGCATGCCTGTCATGGATGGGCTTCAGGCTACCCAAGCGATTCGTGCGCAAGGCGATAAAATTGCGATTGTGGCGCTGACTGCGAACAATACCAAAGAAGATCGCGACGCTTGTATAGAAGTAGGAATGGATGAATTTTTAGCCAAACCTATCAACAAAAAAGAGCTAGAGTCGGTTTTACAGAGCTTCATAAAATCATGACAACCTGTAAAACCTACTTTTTAGGTTTAAACCATTACTTCATAAATCAACTATTTCATAAAACCATTATCTGCTAAAAATGCTTCTGTAATTTGGCTTTGCGGACTTGGCGTATTCATACCACTGGTTTGCGACTTATTTAACAAACGTTCTAAATAGCGCGCGACGATATCCACTTCGATATTGACTTTATTTCCAACCAGCCAATGCTTAGCGATATTGGTCACTTGTGCGGTATGCGGAATGATATTTAAAGAGACAATATTGTCTCGTACAAGGTTGGTCGTCAGACTAATACCATCAACCGTGATGGAGCCTTTAGTCGCTGTATAGTGCGCCAGCTCTTGTGGTATCTCGATTTCGATATAGATAGAGCGCGCATCTTGTTGCAGCTTGCTGACCACGCCGACGCCATCGACGTGACCCGCGACGATATGACCACCAAAACGCGTGGTTGGTAGCATCGCTTTCTCTAAATTCACCGTGTGACCAGCCTTCAAGGTTTCTAATGCGGTACGAGCAATAGTTTCACGTGAGACATCGACCGAGTAATGATTACTACCTAGGTCTACAACGGTTAAGCAGATACCATTGGAGGCAATAGAATCTCCTAGCTTCACATCACTAAAGTCCAAATCATCAGACTCTATCGTCAAACGTATATCACCGCCCGTAGGCTGCATGGACTTAACCTTTCCAACACTCTCTATAATTCCAGTAAACATATCGACCTCATTTCATTATGATGTTGTCTTTATAGACAACATATCTCGATCTATTAAGATTGTGGCAGCATTTGTCTAAGCCAGTTTTTTATGGCAACTTGGGCTTAATTGAGCCTATGATGGGATAGATTGTGGATAAGTACTGATAAATCAACTCATAACGTATTAAAAAACGAATTTCCGTTAAGTTATCCACAGAAAGCAAGATGTTGGCTAATATCAACAAAGATTAGAAATAAAACCTAAGTTACTGATTATACAAGATTAATATAAAATTTTTTATAAAAGGCCTAGTTTTCTGTTTCATGTGAAACAAAGTTATACACAGTTTCATGTGGAACCTTGTAAGGCACTGGCTGCTTATCCACATTGAGCAAAAATTTAGCACAGACTGTGGATAAGCTGTTTATAAATAACAAGTTATAGCGGTAATAAAGTCAATTTAAGGTCAGGAGTTAATGTTTCATGGCTATAAATATTAAAACGCAACTGCTGAGCTAAAGACAATGGGTTAAAATCGACCATCGGTCTGGCTTGCGCGCCTAACAAACAAGGCGCCTGATAGACAATCAACTCATCTACCAATTGTTGGCTTAAGAAACTACCAGCAACACTAGCTCCTGCCTCTACCAACACGTCATAACACTGATCATCACTGACTAATTTTTTTAGTAATTCAGTCAAGTTATCGTCGCGCCAATAAATCGTATCCGGTCGACGGCATAATTGATAGTCAGACTGTAAGCTGTGTTCTAAGCGCTGACGCCTATCGAGTACGACAACCTTAGGAGCAGGAACTTGTTCAGGTGGCACAGCTAATTGGTTGGAACGTACATTAAGCTGTGGATTATCCGTGATAACCGTCTCACTACCGGTAATAATCGCGCCACTTTGAGCACGTAGCTTCTGCACATCTTCGCGGGCAGACGCTGAGGTAATCCATTTCGACTCGCCAGATGCCATCGCGGTACGACCGTCAAGGCTGGTGGCAATTTTCAGTCGTACATAAGGCATCTGGGTGCGCATTGCCTTTAAAAACCCACGATTTAAAGCTTCTGCTTGCTCGGTTAATATACCGACTGTCACTTGAATTCCAGCCTGCTCTAACAGTTTCACACCACGTCCTGCCACTTGTGGATTGGGATCAAGCCCTGCGATTACGACACGTTTCACACCGGCATCAATAAGGCCCAAAGCACAAGGTGGCGTACGCCCCGTATGACTACAAGGCTCTAAAGTCACATAGGCGGTTGCACCTAAAGCCCTCGCACCCGCTTCTTTTAGCGCAAATACTTCTGCATGAGGCTGACCAGCTTTCGGATGAAACCCTTGACCGACGATCGCTTCTGCTTGCACGATGACACAGCCTACCGCTGGATTAGGTCTGGTGGTATATAAACCCTGTTTGGCTTGTTCGATCGCAAGCATCATAAGGTAGCGGTCTTGCGCATTCTGAGTATGGTTTAAGACTGGCATAAAAGTAGACTTCATTAATGATCACAGGAAATTCTATCTAAGAAAACAAGCATTTTGAGCTAAAAAGTAAATAAGTAAGATTCGATTGTATTCATCAATTTACTTATCATTTGGACGAATATTGGCAATCTCTTGATGGAAAGCATCAATATCTTGAAAGTCGCGGTAAACACTAGCGAAGCGCACATAAGCAACATCATCTAACGTTTTAAGCTCACTCATGATAATCTCACCCAACACCTTGCTACTGATTTCGCGCTCACCCATCTGTCTAACACGCTTCTCAATACGACTGATCATCGCTTCTTGTTCATCAATGGTGATAGGGCGCTTTTGCAATGGTAATAAAATAGAGCGGCGCAGTTTTTCGTTATCATAAGGCTCAATTTTACCGCTTGACTTGATGATTCTTGGCATCACTACTTCTACCATCTCAAAAGTAGTGAAACGCTCTTGGCAGCTATTGCATGAGCGGCGACGACGGACTTGCGCACCTTCTGCCGCCAGACGCGAATCAATAACTTTAGTCTCTGACGCGTTACAATACGGGCAATGCATAGCGTTTCCTTATTTCAATATTAAGCGCAAGAATCACAGTCACTATTTATAAGACCGAATGATAAGACCAAACTATAAGACCGAAATTTCTGAGAATTAACGAGCTGCATCAGGCAATTCAAAAAAAATCGGCTGATTATTTTCCAATACAGAAACTACCAAAGATTTTGCCCAACAAGTCATCCGCACTAAACGCTCCCGTAATCTCACCCAAACTGTTCTGAGCTTGGCGTAAGCTTTCAGCGACTAACTCTCCTGCTTGAAAGACCGTTAACTGCTCGTGCGCCTCTGCTAAAGAGTCGGCTGTGCGTCTAAGTGCGTCTATATGACGTGTGCGAGCAATTAGGCTGTTTTCTGGCGGATGAAAACCGACCTTAGCACACAAGGCCTCGACCAGATTATTGATACCAGCACCTGTTTCACATGAAACATTAACTTGTTCATAACCACGTTCTTTTATTGCGATTTGCGAGACAGAGGGTATTTGACTGCTACTATCATCTAGTAAATCACTTAACAAATCACTCTTATTAGCAATAATTAATAAGCGTTTGGCCTCTGGTAACTCACCAAATAATTGTTCAGCAAGTTGCAACGGTGTGCTTTCTTCTTCAACATCACGAGTCACATCGTAAACCATCAGTAGCATATCAGCTTGGGCAATGGCTGTACGCGCACGTTCAATCCCAATACGCTCTACCGTGTCTTCTGTATCACGCAGACCTGCCGTATCGGTCAAATGCAGCGTCAAACCGTTAAGAACCACGGTCTCTTGCAGAGTATCACGTGTAGTACCTGCAACGTCAGTAACGATAGCGCGCTCTTGCCCTGCCAGACGATTCAGCAAGCTTGATTTACCCGCATTTGGTCTACCTGCTAGGACCACATGGATGCCATCACGTAAAAGCTGACCTTGCTTAGCGGTCGCCAATACTTGCTGTATCTTATCTTGCGTTTGCTCAAGTTTACTTTGTATGACGCCGTCTGATAAAAAATCCACGTCTTCTTCGTCAGGGAAATCAATCGCCGCTTCAACATGCAGACGCAGATGAATAAGCTGCTCTAATAGTTGATTAATCTTCTTTGAAAACTCACCACTAAGGGAGCGAATGGCACTACTCGCAGCGGCAGCACTGGTCGCATCAATGGCATCAGCGATAGCCTCTGCTTGTACCAAATCCAATTTATCATTATCAAAAGCACGATAAGAGAATTCCCCAGCACCCGCTTGTTTTGCGCCCAGCTCAAATACCCTTGCTAACAGTTGGTTTTGTAGAATCATGCCGCCATGCCCTTGCAGCTCAATCACATCTTCCCCTGTGAACGAATGCGGGCCTTTAAAGTACAGCACTAACCCTTCATCAATGACTGTACCATCAGCCTGATAAAAACGACAAAAACTGGCCATACGTGGCGTAAAAGCAGACTTACCCGTTAGTATACAGGCAATGTCATAAGCACGCGCACCCGACAGACGTACAACACCAACGCCACCTCTTCCAAGCGGTGTGGCAATAGCAGCAATCGTGGCCAAGCCAGATGCTTTAGGTGATTCAGATGCTTTAGGTACGTTTGACGCCATCTCTAGGGAATCCACAATTACTCTCAATAGCTAAAAACTCCATTATAGACGGCTGGACACAGACTGACAAAGCAAACTTTAAATAGCCATGCTTGCGCTTATTTTATTTCAAATCAGTGAGCGATAATATAAATGTCACGCATAAAAAAACCACCGCCGTAGCGATGGTCTTTTATCAATTGATGAGCTACTTAGTCCAATACTTTCACAGTACGACGCTTTTGTTCTTCTTCGACTTTTTTATTGACAATATATTGCTGAGTCATACTGAATAAGTTGTTGACTGTCCAGTATAGTACGAGACCCGCTGGGAAAAACAGCATGAAAGCAGTAAAGATGATTGGTAAAAACTTCATCACTTTCGCTTGCATCGGATCAGCTGGCTGCGGGTTTAGCTGCTGCTGTACAAACATCGAGGCACCCATCAGCAATGGTAAAATAAACCAAGGATCCATCGCCGATAAATCCTGAATCCATAAAATCCAAGGTGCATGACGCAGCTCAACACTCTCAACCAACACCCAATATAGTGCTAAGAAGATAGGCATTTGCATCAAAATAGGCAAACAACCTGCCATTGGATTGACTTTTTCTTCTTTATAAATAGCCATCATTTCTTGCGACATCTTCATTCGATCGTCGCCATGCTCTTCTTTAAGTGCGGCTAATCTTGGCGCAATCGCACGCATCTTCGCCATCGAATAGTAGCTCTTATTCGAGAACCACATCAGAGCAATTTTGACTAAAATCGTCAATACAATGATTGACCAACCCCAGTTACCGATGACTTTATGAATACCATCCAAGATGGCAAATAAAATCTTCGATATTGGCCATAACAACCCATAATCGACCGTTTTATTAAGGCCTACTGCCACATCTTTTAGCTCAGATTGTACTTTAGGACCAGCGTATAATGTGGCATCTAATGTTACTTGTTTATTCGGCGCGACATTGACAGGTTGACTGTTGAAACCGATGAAGTAATCATCGCCTGTTTCACGGCTAAAGAAAGTAGCGGTAAAGTTTTCAGGTATCCATGCTGATACAAAATAATGCTGCACAACACCAACCCAACCTTTATCACTACTAACAACTAGCTCACCATCATTAAAGTCTTTAAATTTGAGCTTATTATATGGATCATCAGGGGTACCCCAAGCGCCGCCTAAGTAAGTCGCCATACTAAGCGCACCTTTATCAGACATACCTGGATCTTTACTGTCATCACGTTTCAACTGGGCAAATAGCTGACCTTGCCACGGTTGTGTAGAAGCATTTTGTATTTGATAGCTAATATCAATCGGATATTTATTTTCAGTAAAGGTAAATGTCTTAGTAACGGTCACGCCATCTTTTTTATAAGTCAGCGGTACTGACAGCGTCTGTTGCCCTGCTTCCATAACGTAATTATTAGCAGTATGGCTGTATTTGGCACGACCTTCTGCAGTATCAATACCGTTAGGACCAATAAGACCAGACTGAGCCACATACACGCGATTACTATTATTCTCTAGCAATACGAAAGGCTTATCGCTATCGAGCGTTGCGTCATACTGCTTAAGAGCAGCATAAACAATATCGCCGCCTTCTGGGTTGATCTTTATATCATAGCGATCGGTAGTGACCGTGATTAATCCCGTGTCTTTAGCAGGCGTTGCCGTCACAGCATCATTAGCGACTGTATTGTTATCAACAGGCAGTGTCTGTACCGGAATATCACCTGCGGCACCAGTTGTCGAAGGGATGTCAGCACCTACTGAAGTAGTGGTTTCTGACACCGCATCTACAGCTGGCGCATCGGCATAATCATCTCGCCATGCCAAAATCAGCAGATAAGCGGTGATTAACATCGCAATGATGATCATCACCCGAAATATCTTTTGCATAAACCTTTCCTAGATTAAAAAATTAGGGAATGAAAAATTAGGGCATGTGTCATGACCGTACAATTATCATCGTATGTGACAACAGTATTGCCAGTCATTTACATAAAATGTGCATCATTTTACTAAAAATCCGCCTTAAATGATACCAAGAGTGTGGATAACTTGTGCGTAACTAAATAGATATCCACAACTTCGCAGTCGATGACGAACGCTATGTTAGTTTCATCATATCGTTTAAGCGAGACACATAGCCTTTATTATCTCTAAAAACATATAAACCTTGAACTTTGACACCAGTAGCTAGTGCGTTAAAAGGTACATATTGATAATGATAAGAAGATAACGGTAGCGGCACAAAATCAATGCCGTGTCCACCCAAAGGATGACAACTGCTGATACGTTTTAATAATAACCAACTGCCTGCTCGGACTCCATGCCATGCCAAAGCTTGTTTACCATAATTCGAGCACGTAGGGTAATAGCGGCAACGAGCAGGTAATAGTGGACTTATTAACTTTTGATAAAAAACAATAAAATAATAAATAATTTTATAAAGAATATTATTTAAATTAATAAATAAAAAATCCATCTTATTTTTTTTCTACTTTTTTAATAATATTGATTATTTGATTTTTTAATTCTTTATTATCTATATCTTTTATAGATTTTTTAACAATAAAAACAATATCTTTGTTTTCTAAAGAATGAGCCTTTACACGAAAATGCTCACGTATTTGACGCTTGATTAAATTTCGCGCGACAGCCGTAGGAACTTTACGCTTGGTAATAGCCATGCCGACTCGTGGCTTATCATGATCATTAGTACGCACAAATGCCATTAGATGGCTCTGATGAAGCTTACGCTCAGGTGCATCAAAAACCTCACGGAAGGCTGCAGGCGTGAGCAAACGCTGCTCTTTGGTGAAGCGGGCATTAGCTGCCGCTGAAACAGTATTGGACATAGCACAACCTAGTATAAGAGCGAATAACGGTAGCGGAAATAATAGCGCAGAAATAACAACAAAGTACAGAGACAAAAAAAGCGCCGATGTGGGCGCTTTTAATATATGGCTAAGTGTCAGTTGTGGTGATTGACTATCGCAATCTATAAATAATAGAAACACAACAAGCACTATAAGCCATGCTTATCGCAATCTACTGATTATACAGTAAGACGATGACGTCCTTTAGCGCGGCGACGAGCTAAGACCTGACGGCCTTTTTTAGTTGCCATACGAGCACGGAAACCGTGAGTACGTTTACGCTTGATCACGCTTGGTTGGAATGTACGTTTCATAACTCACCTATCAAAATAATGGACTAAATTCGTAATAACGGAGGATTATACCACCGCATAGAATCTTGGTCAATGAACTAATTTAATCTATGTCGATGCAGACAGATATTTTGACAGAGGAAATATCATTTTAAATGATTCATCGTGTGTAAAGTTCATATTCATAACTCAAAAATAACGACTCAGTTAATTAATTCAGTGATGGATTCCCAAAAGTTATCCACAGTTTATGTCGAAATCTATAATAATTAACTATTAATATGTATAAGTATTGTTGTTATTGGGAGCTCGATTATCTGTGGCTAAGTAAGTTTTCCTTTTTATTATCAATATATTGTACTATGGGTAAACCTGTGGATAACCTGTGGGTTAAATATGGATAACTCACCTTTCAAAGTTATGCACAAAAGTATCCACAGCCTTATCCCCAAAAAACAAGGTTTTATCCACAGGGTATTTGTGTTAGATTAGCCCCTACTTAATATGTGGCTTCGTATAGTTTATCAACGTAACTTCCAATATGGTTTCCAACGGAAATAATTGCGGAAAATATGAAGGGCTACGCAACAGATCACACTGCTAAAACACAAATATTATTTCAAATTATAGGGTTAGTATTTTTCATGATAGACACAGCAAATATTTGGGATAAATGTCTAAATGACCTACGATATAACGTCAAAGACAACGTATTTACTATGTGGTTGAGGCCATTGTCAGCTCATCAAGAGGCGCAAACGCTGACTATACTTGCTCCTAATGATTATTTTGTGACTTACATCAAAAAAAACCACTTGCAAGAGATACAGCAGCTGGTTGCTAAGCACAGTCAAGGAAGTATCGAAGAGGTGTTTGTGCGTGTTGATAACGCTGGCCGCGATAATGAAGACAATCGTCAATTGCAATCAGGGTCTTTGTTTGATGAAGATAAACCCTCCCCTACCCCTGCAGACCATAAGTTTGAAACCATTCATCATAACAATGCAAAAGCAGATATTGATGCCAATATGCGTCATGCAGAATTGGTTGATTCTGCTGATGCTAAGTCGTTAAGTTATCTAAACCCTGACTTTACTTTTGAAACTTTTGTCACTGGCAAATCTAACAATCTGGCTTATAAAGCCTGTTATGAGCTTGGTAAGCGCCAATCAAAAAATCGACACAATCCTTTATTTATATACGGACCTTCTGGTTTGGGAAAAACACATTTAATGCATTCTGTAGCACATCGCTATTTAAAAAATAATCAAAGTTTTTATTATTTCACTTCTGAAAAATTTATTAATCAATTAGTTTATTCGTTAAGAAATAATAAAATAGAAGATTTTAAAAAGAAAATTAAAAAAGTGGATTTATTGATTGTAGATGATATTCATGTATTAGCAGGAAAAACCAAAAGTAGTAATGAGTTTTTGACATTATTTGCAGATTTTACCAGTGGTGATAAACAACTGATTTTGGCTTCAGATCGTCATCCTTCGCAAATGACCGAATTCGATGAACGTTTTAGATCGAGATTTTCTTGGGGTCTCACTGTAGC
Source organism: Psychrobacter sp. TWP2-1-2 (assembly GCF_049896785.1). Lineage (NCBI taxonomy): Bacteria > Pseudomonadati > Pseudomonadota > Gammaproteobacteria > Moraxellales > Moraxellaceae > Psychrobacter > Psychrobacter sp. TWP2-1-2. The sequence continues at coordinate 53,869 of NZ_JAFCVA010000011.1, forward strand.
AGTTGATCCGCCTGAGATTGATACTCGTGTGCAAATTTTGCAAAAAAAAGCAGCTTCATATGGTATGACACTGCCTAAAGAATGCGCATTATTCATCGCTCAAAACGTGGTTTCAAATGTTAGGCGTTTAGAAGGTGCTCTAAATCAAGTTTTTGCTAATGCTAACTTGACGGGTGCACAGATTACTCTTGAAATGGTGCAATATGCGCTAAAAGACATCGTCGCGATGCGTGTGCAAGCTGTGAATATGGATAATATTCGCAAAGTGGTTGCTGAGTACTATGATGTGACTATTAAAGAGATGATGGGTCGTAAACGCACGCGCAGTATTGCTAGACCGCGTCAAATAGCGATGGCATTATCGCGTGAGTTGACTGGTGATAGCTTTCCTGAGATTGGTCAATCATTCGGCGGTCGCGATCATACAACGGTGATGCATGCTTGCGATAAAGTTAATGAGCTACGAGCAGCAGATCCTGCTTTTGATAAGGATTACAAAACACTGGCATTGATGCTGCAAGCGGGTTAGCAGGTCGCGGTATCACTATGTTTTAGTGGATTGATATGGTTTATAATATTAAAAATACGAGTAGACAGACAGCGAATGGATTATAGTCAATAGACAGGGTATGATTAAGCCATTATTGTTAAGTTTTATAATAAAAATCATTTAAATAAGAGTAACCAAGCATGCAATTATCGATTAATCGAGAGTCGTTACTAAAAGCCATTAATTTGATCGCCAAGGCTGCTGATAAACGGCACAATATGGTTATTTTGGGCAATATCAAGCTACAGCTATCCGAATCAACGCTTATTTTGACGGCTTCTGATTTAGAAGTAGAGCTGACATCGACTTTAAAATTGCCTGCTGGTGCTTGCGTTGAAGCTGGTACCACGACTTTACCTGCAACAAAATTAAAAGACATCTGTAAATCATTGCCTGCACAAGCTCAAATTAATTTGGCCACTCAAGCAAATGAACGCTGCTTATTAACCAGTGGCAAGAGTCGCTTTACCTTAGGCACATTACCTAGCGAAGATTATCCGAGTTTAGGTAATCCCGAAAATATCACGCCATTGACCATCAGTCGCAATCGTCTTATCGATTTGATTCATAAAACGCAGTTTGCAATGGCGATTCAAGATGTTCGCTATTATCTCACTGGTATGTTGTTTGACGTGTCGCAACAGCAACTGACGACGGTTGCAACCGATGGGCATCGATTGGCTTTGGCGCGCAGTGTTATCGATGTCAGTGCTGATTTAAGCATGCAGGCTATTTTGCCCCGTAAAGCTGTCATTGAGCTTGAGCGCTTGGCCTCTGAGCTAGGAAAAATGCTTGGTGAGCAAGACAATCAGGTCACCTTGAGCTTTGGTCGTGAGTTTTTGCAAGTGAGCTTACCCTTTGGTGACGTTGATAGTGCAGGGCAGGTCAATCAGAACCTGATGGTTACTTTCACTGCGCGTCTGATTGATGGAAAATTCCCTGATTATCGCCGAGTTATGCCAAGTAATACGGATAAATTGGCTTTATTCAATCAAGAAAAAATGACGGACGTACTGCGCCGTGTCGCGATTTTGAGTAATGAAAAATCTCGCGGTGTGGTGTTTAATTTTGCCAGCGATGGCATGGTAGAGGTGCGTGCTAATAATGCAGAGCAAGATGAAGCGGTGGAGATGATACAGGCGAAGTATCAAGGTGAGCCGATGGAGCTGTCTTTTAATGCGGCTTATTTACAAGATGTGCTTGGTGTGATTCAAGGTGACTTGCAAATGCACATGAGTCAATCAAACGCGTCGGTGCTAGTCAATCAGCTGAATGATGAGTTCCATCAATATGTCATTATGCCAATGCGTATATAGTTTCTGTATGTTTTCAATAGGCTTAATAGCAGGGACTAAAGACACTCAGTTTGCACTAAAAAATTAAGGTAAGCTCAGTGTCTTTGATTAAAATCCAGTATTTTAAATTCAATATTTATTAAACTTTTGCCTATTTTTTATAGGTAGCGTCAATAGGCGGCTGTCGGTATTATGATTGAACGTCTACAAATATCCAATCTACGCAACCTGACGCAAGTCAATATACACGCGACAGCTTGCAACGTCATTATCGGTGACAATGGCAGCGGTAAAACCTCATTACTTGAAGCCATATTTCTGCTATCAAGAGGAAAAAGCTTTCGTCATCACCAGCCAAAACGCTATATTCAGCACCATCAAAATACAGCGACTGTATACGCTAGACTCAATGATAGTAGTACCTTAGCTATCCAAAAACAAGCTGACGCGACCACAATTCTACGTCTGAATCAAACCACTGTCTATAACCAAAGCATCTTAACTGAGCAGCTACCAACGCTACTGATAGATCCATCGACGATGGATATGTTAGAGCAGGGTAGTGCTAGTCGTCGCCAGCTGCTAGATTGGCTAGTGTTTCACATGAAACAAGGTTTCCACCCGCAATGGCTCGCCTATCAGCGTCTATTAAAACAGCGCAATAGTTTGCTAAAAAAGACACGTCATTTGACCCAAGTGCAGCTCACTGAACTAAAATCGTGGGACAAAGGACTTAGTAATCATGCGGCACTGATTCATCATTATCGCGAACGCATATTCGCAGAATGGCAGCCTTATTTTGCTGAAAGTATCGTGCAGTTATTACCCGCTTATGCGGAGCAATTGAGCCTTAGCTATAATGCTGGTTACGATACTACTGTTGCGCTGGATATACAGCTTAACGAGCGCTTAGAACAGGATTTGCAACTGGGATATACTCGTATCGGTAATCACCGTGCTGATGTTCATGTGCATTGGCGTTCTAATGACTCGGCAGCGTCGAATAACGAACTCTCAGATACAATGCATGAAGCGGACACTAACCTCAAAGTACCTGTTATAAAAGAGCAGGCAGCCAATGTGTTGTCGCGTGGTGAAAAAAAGCTATTAATCACAGCACTGCGTTTATCGCAACTGCCATTACTGCTAAATACCCAAAAAACTAATGACCTATCAAATGATAGTGCTCAGGTGACACCAGTGGTATTGCTAGATGATATTACTGCAGAGCTTGATTATAGGGCGATAGATATTCTATTGTCGACGTTAGCGCAGCTGCCATGTCAGGTATTTATGACCAGTTTGACCGACGATATTTTGCCTTTGGTGCATCAATATTGGTCAAATCCCAGTACGTTTCATGTGAAACAAGGTCAAATCTTTAGTCCTTAATTATTTCCTTTCTCCACGGGCTTTCATATCGATACTTATCTACCTGTCGTTTCGTAATGATATAGGCTATTTTTTCGAGCTGGTTTTATAGGCATAAAACGCTCAGTAAACAGTGACTTAGAGGCAAAAAAATGCTAAAATGGGGCTTTATTTTTGTCCTGTTCTCAGCAAGTTGTTTGATGACGTTATATAGGTATTTTCCAATGCCTGTAAATTTCTAAGTATTTGATAAATAAATGTTTTATTTGCTCTCTTGGTTTTTATAATGTTTAAAAAAAGAAGCCGATGTTAGAGAAAAAAAGCGCGGACTTGAAACTCTTTTTAAGTCGCTATCAACACTCAAGAATTTTTAGCTAATCGTGTTTTAGCTGGTAATGCTTATCAAAGGTTTTGACTATAAAAATTAAGTCTAAAATAACGTTATGAGGCGTCATCGTAGTGGTGCGCTAATAACAAACGGCTGATTATGGCTAGATTAAGGAATGCACATGAGTGATTCATTACCTACCGACCACGAGCAACTGACGTCAGACAGCATTGCTGAAACTACGGCACCAGCGGTGGTTCCTGAAAGTTTACCTTCTGATTATAGCTCCAAAGATATTCGTGTATTGCGCGGGTTAGAAGCGGTACGCGTACGCCCTGGTATGTACATCGGTGATACGGATGATGGTACAGGCTTACATCATATGGTCTTTGAGGTGGTGGATAACTCTATCGATGAGGCACTCGCGGGTCATTGTGATCAAATCGATATCATTATCCACGAAGACGAATCTGTGAGCGTCATGGATAATGGTCGCGGCGTGCCTGTCGATATCCATCCAGAAGAGGGTGTATCTGCGGCGCAGGTCATTATGACTGTCTTGCATGCAGGCGGTAAGTTCGATGATAACAGCTATAAAGTATCAGGCGGCTTACATGGTGTTGGTGTCTCGGTCGTTAATGCCCTATCGAAAAAGCTTGAAATGAACATCTGGCGTGAAGGTTATCACTACCATCAAACCTATACTGATGGGGTGCCTGATGCGGACATTCAGCAAATGGAGCCAACCGACAAAACTGGTACGCAAATTCGCTTTTATCCAAGTAGCGATGTGTTTACTGGCACCATCTTTGAGTACGATATCTTAGCGAAGCGTTTGCGTGAGCTATCATTTTTGAACTCGGGCGTACGCATTGTTTTAACGGATGAGCGTATTGATAAGCGTCATGAGTTTGAGCACAAAGGCGGCTTGTCAGAGTTTGTCAGCTATATCAATGCTGGTAAAGACGGCATCAATGAAGTTTTTCATTTTGTGAGTGAGCAAGATGACGGTATCAGCGTCGAAGTGGCATTACAATGGACAGATACTTATAATGAAAAAGTATTTTGTTTCACCAACAATATTCCCCAAAGAGATGGTGGTACGCATTTATCTGGCTTTCGTTCAGCGTTGACGCGTTGTTTGAATACCTATATGGATCGCGAGAATCTCTTTAAAAAAGAGAAGGTCGTTGCTACTGGTGATGATGCGCGTGAAGGTCTAACCGCTATCGTATCCGTTAAAGTTCCAGATCCTAAGTTTTCGAGTCAAACCAAAGATAAACTGGTATCAAGTGAAGTGAAATCTGCTGTCGAATCAGCAATGCATGATAAGTTTAATGACTATCTGCAAGAGAATCCAAGCGCTGGTAAGGCTATTGCTGGCAAAATAATTGATGCCGCTCGTGCTCGTGATGCCGCTCGTAAAGCGCGTGAAATGACGCGTCGCAAGACCACGTTAGATATCGCTGGTTTGCCTGGTAAGTTAGCAGATTGCCAAGAAAAAGATCCAGCATTGTCAGAACTTTACATTGTGGAGGGTGACTCTGCAGGTGGTTCAGCAAAACAAGGTCGTAGCCGCAAAACCCAAGCGATCTTGCCATTGAAAGGTAAAATCCTAAACGTAGAGCGCGCACGTTTTGACAAAATGCTGTCTTCTGCTGAGGTTGGTAACCTCATCACTGCGCTTGGTTGTGGCATTGGTCCAGACGAATATAATCCGGATAAAGTACGTTATCATAAAATCATCATCATGACCGATGCGGACGTTGATGGATCACATATTCGTACCCTGTTGCTGACTTTCTTCTTCCGTCAAACGCCTGAGTTGATCGAACGTGGTTATATTTATATCGCCCAACCACCGCTTTATAAAGTGAAAAAAGGTCGTCAAGAGCTGTATCTAAAAGACGACGAAGCACTTAAAGCGTATTTATTATCATCAACGATTGATAATACTAAGCTGCATATCAGTGCCGATGCTCCTGCTATTACGGGGCAAGCGCTAGAAACGCTACTAAATGACTATAACCAAACGCAGCTGATAAAGGCACGTTTGCAGATTCGTTTCCCAGCGGTGTTATTGGATGCGCTGACGCATACGCCGAAGCTTAGCACTGATATGACTTATGATTTGCCTGCGATGCAAGCTTGGAAAGAGGCAATGCAAGCCCAGCTTGAGCACTTCGGTAGTGATTTGAGTCCGGAGATTGAACTGGTCAATATCCATGCGCCGCAGCCTAAAAATATGGATGCTGCTGCTGCTGATTTATTGGGTATGAAGCCTGTCATTGAAGTTGAAGGCGGGGAAAATGTTGACGCTGAAGCTCCAGTAGCAAAAGCACAGTGGCTACCGCGTATTACGGTGTATGTGCACCAGTTAGCTCATCATTATCTGCTAGATGCTAGCTTTATCAATTCCGGCGAGTACAGCAAGTTGCTGCGTTTGTCTGCTGAATGGAATACCTTGCTTGCAGAGGATGCCTTTATCCGCCGTGAAGCAACTACTGGTACGACCAAAGACATTCCTGTACGTGACTTTGACTATCTCTGGCAGCAGATGATGCTTGATGCGCGTCGTGGTCTAGCAATTCAGCGCTATAAAGGGCTGGGTGAAATGAACGCAGATCAGCTCTGGGATACCACGATGGATCCTGAAAACCGTCGTATGCTACGCGTGACGATTGAAGACGCGATTGCGGCGGATCATATGTTTACCTGCTTGATGGGTGATCATGTTGAACCGCGTCGTATTTTCATTGAAGAGAACGCATTGACGGTGTCTAATTTAGACATCTAGGTTGGACATAAAGAGTTGCGAAATTATTGTTAATTAATTAAAAAAACCACCGCTTTGGCAATCAAGGCGGTGGTTTTTTAATGTTAGAATTGTTTCACGTGAAACTTAGTTTACGAATTGCTTTAGATAATGGGTATAGAAATGATCGAAGTTTTTTTACTTGCGATAGCCTTGGCGATGGATGCATTTGCGGTATCAATTGGGCTAGGGGCTAAATCGCAAAAGCAATCATCTGCTTATGTGCTTCGTTTAGCCATTTATGCAGCGCTGTATTTTGGTATTGCACAGGGTGTGATGCCACTGATAGGTTATCTATTAGGTGCAGTATTATTAGGCTGGTTAGCGACTGCTGCACCGTGGATTGGTGGTGGGATTCTTATTGTGCTTGGCGCTAAGATGTTATATGAAGTGTTTAATGGTGAGGTTGAAGCGGTATTAGCAGACGGTTTCGATGGGAACATACAAGAAAAAATCAATCATCGTATGATGTTTACATTGGCTATTGCCACCAGTATTGATGCAATGGCAGCAGGCTTTACTTTAAACTTACTGGCACTTAATGCATGGCTAGCGTGCTTGATTATCGCTATTGTCACCGCTGGATTTGGCTTTTTCGGTATCTATTTAGCTAAGCATTCAGGTACGTGGCTTGAGGATAAAGCTGAGATGCTTGGTGGATTAGTATTGATAGCTATTGGTATAAAGGTGATGTTTATCCGTTAATAAGCATCATTATTTGGCTTGATTCTCTACAATAAAAAGCACCCCTTTGATGATCAAAGGGGTGCTTTTTTAATAAAGGCTTTGTTTCACGTGAAACAATAACTATTGTATATTAACTACTCTCTATTCTTCGTCAGTATCAAAACGCCATGCAAGTATACGCGTACTCTTTTGACCTTGGCTCATCTCAATGATGCGCATTTGAGCAACACCAAGTTGTTTTAACAGCAATTGCAGAGGTTTTACGTTTTCTGACTTTGAGACTAAACTTGTGAACCAGCCAACATGCTCAGCGAAATCTTGACTCTCTTTTGCCATTTTGGTTAAAAAGGCAATCTCACCGCCCTCAGACCATAGCTCTTTATGCTGACCACCAAAGTTTAGGTTTTGCGCGGCATTGCCAGACTTGGTTGAGCTACGGCTAATTTGTGCGTTCTCATTCTTACCGCGATGTCGTTGCAAATTATGCTGCTTACGACTATTGGCTTCCATCGCTTCTTCTAATGAGGCATGGAACGGCGGATTACAAACCACCACATCAAAGTAATCTTGGCGACCGATAATATTTTTAAAAATAAATTTAGGTTCGGTCTGTAGTTTTACTTTAACGGCACTCTTGAGCTTTGGATTGGTCTCACAAATTAGCGCGGCGGTATTGACTGAAATAGGATCAATATCTGAAGCCGTAAAGCGCCAGCCATAGCTTTGGCTGCCAACAATAGGATAAATCGCGCTGGCACCGGTGCCAATATCAAGGGCGTGGATTTCTTTACCAGTCGGTGGGGTATTGTCTTTATTCACATGCGTGGTTTGTGCGAGTAAATCGGCAATATAGTGAATATAATCGGCACGTCCTGGAATCGGTGGACATAAATAGCCTTCCGGAATATCCCAAAATTTCACACCATAATAATGAGCCAGTAGCGCTTGATTCAGTACGCGCACGGCAGCACTGTCCGAGAAGTTAATCGTCGACTCACCTTTAGGATTGGTGATGGTGTGCTTAGCAAGCTCAGGCAAAGCGCGAGTCAATACTTCAAAGTCATAACGACCTTGGTGCGGATTGCGCGGATGTAGCTGCCCTAGTTTTTTGGCAGTTTCAGGCGATCTGTTTCGGTGATTGTTGGCGGTCGGGCGACGGTTCATAGGCTTACTGGTCATAGTATCGGGCTTTGATGTTTGAATATAATGCACCATTTTAGCAGATTTCACGAGTCACTAGCGTCTTATCGGCTACGTAAAATCAGATTTAATCCCAATATTATCATCGCTGTACCCAATACACGGTCGATCCAATGTTCAAAACGCTGAAAGCGACGATGAATGGCAGGAATAGACAGTAACATCACCACGGTACTAAACCATGCCATCTGCAAGACCATCATCCATACGCCATAAATAGCCAATTGCCACAGCGGTATATCGGGTGATAAAACGAGGGTAAATATCGCGACGAAATAGACGGGCGCTTTGGGATTAAACACATTACAAAAAAAGCCACGGCGCAGAATGGAAGCGGTTGAGTCTGTATCAGTAGGCGGTTTTTTATTAGAAATGGCTTTATCAGAAAGCTCGGTATGATTGGTAGAAGTCGTTTGCTTAATAAGCATATCTTGTGAAACGTGAACACCTGAATCTATTAGCTCTACTGGATTTACTAATTCTGATGTTTTTTTCGGTTTGGCTTGAATACCTTGCCATCCTAGATAAATAAGATAACTGCCGCCCAACCATTTAATAGCAGTGAGTAGTGGCTGCGAATGGGCGATGAGCGTTGCCAGTCCTAGCACCGAATAGATAATGTGTACGGCAAGACCTAAGGTAATACCAAGACTACAAATCAAACCCGTGCGTCTACCTTTTGCCAAGGTTTGCTGTGAAACCAATACAAAATCAGAACCCGGAGAGGCGGCAGCGAGTAGATGGACGCTGGTGATAAGCAAAAAACCGTGCCAAAATTCCATAAAATGCTCTGAGTCATGTCTTGAGTTGGATAATAGTTGCACATTAGCGTAAATGAGGTCAACTGATATTGACACCAGCTATTGAGGCTCATGCTAAAACGATGCTTGCGTTGCACCGAACGTATGTCTATATTGAAAGGAAGGTTTATTAGCTGTAGTAATATCAATTTAGTGTAATTTGTACTCTATAAACGAATGCTTTAAAAAGGATAAGACCATGACTACGGAAAGCCACAATAGCAATGATGCTGGAAATAACACTGGCAATGACAATCGCATTACTTATGACATCCAAGATTATATCTGCCTGATTGGATTAAATCGCGCGGATAAGCGCAATGCCTTTGATAGCCATATGATTAAGCAACTCTCTGACGCACTCACTCAATATGAAAATGATGCCAATCTTCGCTGTGCGTTAATATTCGCCCATGGGGAGCACTTTACCGCAGGGCTTGATTTGATGGAGCTACAGGATAAGTGGGATAAAGGCGCGTTTGAGTTTACTGCCGACGAAATCGATCCGTGGGGTATCGGGGGAAAACTACGCACCAAACCTGTGGTCGTGGCGATACAAGGAACGTGTTTCACTGCTGGTATTGAGCTGATGTTAAATAGCGATGTCGTTGTCGCTAGTGATAACTGCAACTTTGCGCAAATGGAAGTCCAGCGCGGCATTATGCCGTTTGGTGGCGCGACTGTACGCTTCGTAGCAGCAGCTGGCTGGCAAAAAGCCATGCCGTATCTACTCACTGGTAAAGCATTCGATGCGCAAGCGGCTGACAGGCTGAATCTAGTCAGCGAAGTGGTGGCAAAAGGTGAGGAATATAAGCGTGCGCTAACCATCGCCCAAGAGATTTGCAACGCTGCACCGCTTGGCGTGCAAGGATTATTATCATCAGCACAAGATGCCAGTCGTAATGGCGCAAAAGTGGCATTAGCTAATATTCATGGTTATCTGCCACATTTGTTTCATTCAGAAGATGCAAAAGAGGGTGCGATGGCGATGGTTGAGAGACGTGAGGCTGAGTTTGTGGGACGTTAAGCACTATAAGCTAAGAAATAACAATTTAGATTAGAAGAGATAGTATGAATCAAAGCTCATCAGCACAAAGACTAGAAACTGAACAAAGTAATAGTAGCAATTTTAAAATAACGGTACTTTCTCCTTCAGATAACCTTGAGAGTAGTGCAAGCTACAAAAATTATGAGAAAAGATTAGTTGCAGCATTAAGGCATGAGCTTGTGTTAAATATAGCTCTTACGGGGATATATGGCTCAGGTAAGAGTAGTATTTTAAACACTTTCAAAAGAACTTACGAGAATAAAAATGAGTGGGATTTTTTGGAGGTATCACTTTCTACATTTAAAGTTGAGAAGGTTAGCGAAGGTAATCAAGCTGATGAAGAGAGTATAGATAAAGAGGTGAGAGGTCTTACGCCAGATAAAATTCAGCTAATTGAAAGAAGTATATTACAGCAGTTTTTTTATGCTGTACCTCAAAGCGATATTCCTTTATCAAGATTTAAACGTATTACACAAAATTCTAAAGAGAATTATAGGGAAGTATTAGGTGTAATTATTCTGGGATTATGGAGTTATCTCTATGCTTTTGATCTTATAGGTTTTATTACAGATTTGATAGAGTTCGCAAACTGGTATCATTATTTTAATTTAGTTATTTTAATCGCTTGTACATTATTTCTGATAGATAAAATATTTAGCTATGGCTTTGGTCTCAAAGAGATAAAGTTCAACCTCCACAACGCTGAATTTAATATCAAGAACGAACAAGAAAAATCTATTCTTAATGATCATTTAGATGAGATATTATATTTTTTTGAAACTACTGGAAAGAATGTTGTCATCATCGAAGATTTAGATAGGTTCAATGATACTGAAATTTTTATTAGACTTAGAGAGTTAAACTCAATTATTAATAAGTCTTGCCCGCATCGAGTTGTGTTTATATACGCAATTCGTGATGATATTTTTGAGGACAATGAAAGAAGTAAGTTCTTTGATTACATCATTCCTGTTATACCTATAGTTAATCCAACGACTGCATATGACATAGTCATAAAAGAACATAGCAGTATAGCAAACGAGCTTGATAATAAATTTTTATTGAATACTTGTTTATACTTTAGCGATATGAGGCTTTTAAAGAATATTTTAAATGAGTATGAGGTTTACTTTGATCAACTTAAAGTTTTGGATATAGATAAGAATAAACTCTTTGCAATGGTTGTTTATAAAAACTATCACCCAAACGAGTTTGCCAAACTAAACTCGAACTCAGGTGAAATATATGAGATTTTCCATAAAGAGAAGCTGAAAATAGTTGAGATTTTGGCAACAGAAAAATACCAATTTATCTCTAACTTAGAGCTTAAAAAAAATAAAATTTTAGATGAGGGGTTAAACTCAATTAAAGAGCTTAATAGTGTTTACTCTTATATGGTTTTAAGGAAGTTGGACAGTGTAATGCAACAAGGGACTTACGGCCGGCAGTCAAAAATAAATGTTGTCGTTGATTCTAAAGGATATAGTATAAGCAATATTGTTAGTACTGAAGTGCTTAAGGAAATGGCACAACATCAAACGATTACTTTGGAAGTAACTAATACAAGTTTTACAGTAAGTTTCAATTTTAGTGATATTGAAGATGAAGTTAACCCCGATACACCTTATCTAGATAGGCTTTCTAATATAGAAGATAAGAAAAATGGTGAGTTAGAAAATTTATTAAATGAAGAGTCTAATACGAGATATGAGATCCAAGATACAAAAAGAATGATGTTAAGAGAATTGCTGAATCAGTCTGATATTATTATTGACAAGCCTTTATTGAAGTTTTTTATCACTAATGGATATATAGACGAAACATATCAAAGTTATATCTCTTATTTCTTTGAAGAATCTATTAGTTTGAATGATAAAAACTATGCTCTTTTAGTTAGTACTTTTGATGAACCAGATTTTGAGCTTGAATTGAAAAAATGTGGTGAGTTAGTTGAAAATTATTTGGGACTGGACAAGTTATCAACTCACAGTGCTCTAAACTTCACTATGTTAGACTTTCTGCTAAATAACTCTAGTAAAACAATATATCTTGAAAAGTATATAGAAGTTATTTGTGATGCATCAAATTTATCTAGGGCGTGTCCTCAATTCAATCGATAGTTATCTAAATGGGTTAAAAATGGCTAAATCTTGCCAAACGGCGTCAAATAGCTGACTAATATCTCGATATTATCTGCGCTATTTTCCTTGTTTGACTGCAATTTATCTCATTTTTATCGCCATTTTTAAAATGAGGACACGCCCTAGAGATTTCCTTAAGATTTATCTCAAAAGAGATAAAAATCTCTCTTTATTGATACCAAGGATAGTAGGTATTAGAGAGGATATTATCGATGAAATAAATATCTACAACAATACGGAAGAAGCCAGACTTAATCTGAAAAGGTTTATTAAGTACCTACCTTTAAAGTCATATGAAGAACTACCGTATTTAACTGAACAAATTAGAGGTGAACTAAATATTCTAAGAGATTATGTTAGTGTTATTTCAGATTGCTTCGATAATAATTTTGATGACTTTCAAGGGTTTACGGATATAGTTCAACCAACACTTAAGCATGCTGTTTTTTCAGAAGAACAAGTTGAAGAACTTAATTGGTTGGGTAAGAACAGATACTTAGCTATCAATAAGCATATGATAAAACAAGTTTTAGTAAATAGTTTAGAAGACTCTGATACAGCTGTCGCTGACCTAGAAGTCAAACCAATAACCCTTATGGCTAACTCTGGTATTGACTATCTAACTGAAAATATTTGGTCTGAAAATCTATTGGAATATATAAGAGTTATTTTAGTAGATGCAGATGAAAGTACCTCGTATTCTGAAGATGAAAATGTTTATATTAAAACTTTAAATGTGTTGGATAGTCGCAATTCAATAGTAGAAAAATTTATTGACATCACTTCTACTAAGATTAAAGATATAAGTGTAGTCGAAAACTATCAAATTCAACAATATCTTATCGGCAGCTTGAAAGTCCCATACTCATGGTCAAATGTTTTTAAGTATTTTTCTGAGTCTTATGAAGATCAGGGTGATCAAGGTGCTTATCGGGAGATAGATGGTTCACTTGTCAAATTCTTGGAAAATGGACGAAGTTATTTACAAATGGTTAATTACACAGAACTAGATTTTTTAGGAATTGTAGACTGGGAAGCTACTAAAGCTGAGTTCGATAAACATCTTTTTGTATGTAGTGAGTTGAGTGATGACGCATACGAAAAACTAATTGGTGTAACTGATAACAACTGGAACAACTCAAACTTAGAGGATATTAGTCAAGAGAAAATTCGGGCTCTAATATCTCTTGGAAAGTTAAGTTTAACTCCTGAAAACTGGGAACAAGTCAAAGAACATGCATCAAAAGAAGTTATCTTGACTTTTTTAGTTAAAAATATTGAATTTATAATGAATGATTTAGACTTTATTCAACTGCGTCCACAGGATATAGTATCTTTACTTTTTTCTGAAGATATTATCAATAATAGTAAGCGCTTCCTAGTTGAAAATATAGGCGTTGATTTGATTAGCGTTGGTGAGCATATTCGCAAGAAAATTCTAGGGGTATATGGTAGTGATAGAATACCTATTACTATTTACGAGCAATTCATTGAGCATGCAGATTCAAATGAGCTTAAAAAGCTACTTCTAAATCAAATTGAAAATATGAATGACTCAGAAATTATGAGAGTGTTAAGCTTATTAGATGAGCCTTATCAAACTCTTACTCATGGTACAGACGTTGAATTTGAAGACTCTGAAGAGAATAGAGCGATCTTAAATAAATTAAATACAGCTAGAGTAGTAAGGAAATTCCCTAAGCCCAAAAGACCTAAGAGTAACCCTATCGGTAAAAAAGTGCTTTCTACGAGGTTACAATCCCATGTTCTAGGAAATTAAAACCAGTCACCTTGTGACACGGTTTAGCCCTGACATGAGAGCCGTAAAAAAATTGCACTGCAATTTTAGGCTTGCAAGTGAAACTCTCTTAAATGAGAGTTTCTTGAGGCTATCCTGCTTGAATAAGCGTGTTGCGAAGGCTAGGTTTTGGAGCATATCGTGACCAAACAGGGATGACCCAAGCCGTAGCCTCGCCACGCCTAGATGAGCAGATAATAGCGGAGGGCAGGATTGGCTCCCACTTCATAGTAGCTCTGATAACCACGCAATCTAATGCAGCACTTCAAAATACTACCAAGCAAACCAAACATACCAACCAAAAAACCCCCGCCATGGCGAGGTCTCATTATCTTATCGAGTATAACTGGTGATAACTGCACCAGCGTTAATAGCTTGGCACTGATTGACTACTATTATTTAGCTGATTTTTTATAGTAATCAACCATCATAGTGCCTAATGTGCCGTTGTCATCAATAGTGACTATTCTGACCGTACCTGATTGTGCTGCGGTACTCGACTGTACTTGTCCAGCATTACCTAAGACGACTTGGTTGTTTTTAGCTGCCTTTGCCTCGTTACCGATAGCGATGCTATTCATGCCGCCAGCCATAGATTTATTGCCTAACGCTACCGAGTTTGCACCTTGTGCGGCTGCCGCTTCACCAACTGCGGTAGAGCGAACACCACTAGCATTGGCTAGATGACCAAAGGCTTGCGCGCGTTCGGCAGTGGCTTTTGATTGCCAACCGATAGAGGTTGAGCCTAAACCTGCGGCATTGGCTTCCCCGCCAACAGCCGTTGCGGAGTTTAGACCTGCATTGGCTTTATTGCCGACAGCGACCGTATCGTTAGTACCACCAGCCATGGCTGCTTCACCAACTGCGGTAGAGCGAACACCGCTAGCATTGGCTAGATGACCAAAGGCTTGCGCGCGTTCGGCAGTGGCTTTTGATTGCCAACCGATAGAGGTTGAGCCTAAACCTGCGGCATTGGCTTGACCACCGACAGCGGTTGCTGAGTTCAGACCTGCATTGGCCATATTACCGATAGCAACCGTGTCGTTAGTGCCGCTAGACATAGCACTATTGCCTAAAGTAATGGCAGTACTGTTCGTAGTGGTTTGGGTATTTGAAACTTGGGAGTCAGCACCTGTTGCCATAGCAGTGCATGCAGAAGTTGCGGCAATGGCGAGAGTAAGGGAACTGATTTTGAGTGCTAATTTTGATAGGGAGTCCATTTTCATCATGCTAAGTCCTTTTAGACAAGCCATCTTGGCTTAGTAGGGGGTTTGGGTAAAAGCTGATAGATCATAATCCTTGCAATATGAGCATACTCTGGCATAAATAACTTGATCATATGTAGAGTCCGCAACATTAATGTAACACTAATTTTTAACCATTATTCAAATAATGATAGCATTATATTTTCAAAGGTCATTTAAGCCGACGAATGAACAGTTATAATATAAAACTACCGTAAAGGAGAGCATCGGTGCTGTACAACTTTGATGAAATAATAGACAGACGTGATACGGGGTCGTTTAAATGGCATTATAGCGATGACACGATTCCGCTATGGGTCGCGGATATGGACTTTAAGACTGCCCAGCCTATTTTAGCGTCGATTGAACAAGTAGCGCAGCATGGTATATTGGGTTACACCGTGCCGACCGAGCCGTTGTATCAAGCGATTATCGACTGGCATGGCAGTCGTTATGACTTGTGGCTGGAGCAGCAGGATATCCTGTTTTCTCCGGGTGTCGTGCCAAGTTTGGTGATGATGATGAAGGTGTTTACCGAGGCAGGGGATTCGGTACTTATCAATGATCCGATTTACACGCCTTTTATGACCAAGGTTTTGGATAATAATCGTAAGCTGGTGACCTCTGCATTACAGGAGGTTGAAGGGAAATATATTCTGGATTTAGCTGATATAGAAGCTAAAATTATTGAGCATAAGGTTAAGCTTTATTTGTTCTGTAATCCGCATAATCCGGGTGGACGTGTATGGACAGCAGATGAGATTGAAGCGCTGCTTTTAATTTGTAAAAAGCACGATGTGGCGATTGTGAGTGATGAGATTCATCAAGATCTAAATTTGAGTGGTCATACATTTACACCTTTTTTAACCTTAGCAGCTGGCTATGAGCACAAAGTGGTAAGCCTAACCTCGATGACCAAAACCTTTAATATTGCCGGTATCAAAGGCTCGATGATATTTGCTAAAGACAGCGCATTACTGAGTAAAATTAACCAGCAGCAGCGCTTAAGTGACGAGCATGAGCTAAATTTATTTGCTTATACGGCGATGCATCGTGCTTATGAAGAGGGTGGTGAGTGGTTGGCGCAGGCGCTGACTTATATTGAAGCCAATATTGACTTAACCATACAATTTTTAGAAGAGCATTTACCTAAAATTAAGGTGATGCGTCCAGAAGCTTCGTATTTGATTTGGCTAGATTGCTCGGCATATGCGCAAGACGATCAACTGCTCTATGACAGGCTTAGAGCCGCTAAAGTTGAGCTTAGCGCAGGCATTAAGTACGGTAATGAAGGGCATCTAAAAATGCGCCTTAATGTGGCGTGTCCTAAAACGCTGCTGATAGAAGGGTTAAATCGTATGCATACTGCCTTAAATATTGATGATTTTAATATAGTCGATTCCATTTAAAAAGAATGCAGTACTGCTGGGATAAATTTTGCGAAGCCTCTGGAGTGCGAAGTGCACAGCAAGCGAGGAAAGTTTATCCCAACATAACGCTATTTTTAACGTACCTCTTTATATTGAAATGACTATATTATTTAGCTGGGTAACCGGTAATATCTTGAATACTTTGATATAAGGGTTTTAGACGCTCATACATTTTGAGATAAACCTCATTATAAAGACGTTTGTAGAGCTGGACGTTGGCGTCAATAGGTAAGAACTCATCGCCCAAATGGGTCATGGCCTGAGTTGCGGTTGAATGGTCAGGATAAACGCCAAGCCCTACTGCACAATTGATAGCCGCGCCTAACCCTGAGGCTTCATAAGTATGGGGGCGGTAAGCGGGCATGCCAAAGATATCAGCCGTAAGCTGCATAGCCGAGTCACTTTGAGAGCCGCCACCTGAGACACGCAGGTGTTTAATGGATTTACCGGTACGCTTCTCAATGGTATCGAAGCCTAGTTTTAGCTCGTAAGCGAGCCCTTCTAATATAGCGCGATAAACGTGCGCTCGTTTATGCACATCACCAAAGCCAATAAGCGCACCTTTGCCCTCAAGTCCCGGATGACGCACACCTGGCGACCAGTATGGCTGCATCATTAATCCCATACAGCCTGCTGGAATGTCTTTCACCGCTTGATCGAGGAGTTTTTCGGTATCGATGCCTTGGGTCTTTGCTAACTGCTCTTCATAGTGGGCAAATTGCTCTTTAAACCAACTGACCATCCAAAAGCCGCGATAAATCATGTACTCATGATTGTAGTAATTTGGCGCGGCGGCAGTGTAGGCGGGCATATGTTTAAGTATCTCGATATAATTACTCGAGGTGGTATTAATAGTCGCGGTGGTGCCAAAGCTTAAGCAGGCGGTGTCTGCGGCGAGACCCGCAGAGCCTAACGCTTCACAAGCCTTATCACTGGCGGCAGCAATCATTGGTATGCCTTCCAGAATACCAGTAGCGGCGGCAGCGTGAGCGCTTATAGAACCGAGTGGTTGACCGGGTGCAACTAACTTAGGCATTTGCTCTAGTCGGCAACTAAACAGTCGCCATTTGAGGTTATTTGGCTTAAACCAAGCTTGCGCCTTGTAATCGTACGGCAGATAGCCAAGGGCATGACCAGTGGAGTCAGCTAATTCACCTGTCAACTGATAGGTCAAGTACGCTGATAAATTGATATAATAGGCTGTTTTTGCCCACATTTCTGGCTCATGATGAGCAAGCCAATTACAGCGAGCTTTTTGCTGAGCTTCATTGACCAGCTCACCCATACCAACCACTTTAGTGAGTGGCGAGAGAAATCCTATGTCATTGGTTTCGCCGCGACGCAAATCCATCCAGACAATGGCAGGACGTAGTGGCTGTTTGTCTTTATCCAAACATATCATGGTATAGCGCTGGGTGGCGAGGCTAACGCCAGCGATTTGCTCGGGCGTAATATCGCAGCTTTGCCACAATTGCTGACAGGCTTCGCTTAATTTTTTCCAATAGTAGTCGGCATGCTGCTCCGCAAAATTTGGCTGCGTTGAAAAATACGGTTCGATAATGACGCGGGCTTTGGCGATTTCAGTCCCAAATTGATCGAAGATAAGCGCTCTGACGCTTTGGGTGCCATTGTCGATGGCTAAGAAATAAATAGGAGCATCAAAGTGGTTGGTCATAGTCATCCTTAACTATGTAGTGATAAGCAGTAATAAAGATAGGCTTAAGCCGCAGGCAAGTGATAATAGCATTGCCATAATTGGGTATAGCGTTCAACTTCTTGCTGCCATTTTTGCTCATCCCAGCCCAGCTCTTGCTGACATATTTGTTTGAGCCTATCGCTAATCAACGGCGTCATTGCACCATTTGGCAATATCAATCCCAAGCGTGTACGGCGTAATAATAAATCATCCAAATGGATAACCTGCTCATAATGTACGGCAAAGCGAATCTCCGCCCAAATGGTATTGCTATCGGTCACATAAGCCAAATCATCGTCATGAGCTAATTCTAATAAGGTATCAAGCTGTAGACCGTAAAACCCTTGCAAGCGTTGTTGCAATAGTGGTGTTAGGGTTGAAAACTTGGGATTGGTTGGCGGTTGATTGCTAAAGACTTGGCTGCTATATGAGACATTATTTTGAGTAGCCGACTCATCAAGTTCGAGCACCTTTTGACAAACTTTCAGTACATCAAGGGCGATTAGGCGAAAGGTGGTTAGCTTGCCACCGCTGACGGTGACCAAATTATTATCCAACCAGACGCTATGGTCGCGTTTTTCTTTACTCGGACTGACGCGCTTACCATCACCGCCATCAGAAATCAGTGGACGTACGCCTGCCCATGAGCTGATGACATCCTTGCGGCT
Source organism: Psychrobacter sp. TWP2-1-2 (assembly GCF_049896785.1). NCBI lineage: Bacteria > Pseudomonadati > Pseudomonadota > Gammaproteobacteria > Moraxellales > Moraxellaceae > Psychrobacter > Psychrobacter sp. TWP2-1-2. The sequence continues at coordinate 72,940 of NZ_JAFCVA010000011.1, forward strand.
AATGTCTACATTATCAAAGAGATTGTTGGTTGCCGCCAATAGGTAATCCACCTCTTCATTAGTGATACCGACTTCGTTATCGTCTAATGGCGGATGATCCAAATCGGTTGTTCCAAGGACGGTACGGTTTTCCCATGGAAAGACAAAGACGGCTCTTTTATCGACAGGATGCAAAAAGGTATAGGCTTGTTTGATTGGTAGGCGCTCTTGACTGACCACCAAATGACTGCCACGCGACGGGCGAATTTGCTTATGAAAGTTTTGTTCTGTTTGTTTGCTTGCCTGCATCCTTAGAGTATCCGCCCAAGCACCCGTCGCGCTGACCACCACTTTGGCATGAATATCGTAGGTATGACCGTTGTCTTCGGATGCGGTATCTTTTAGAGTAGCACCCGTCACCAAGCCTTGCTCATTGGTGATTAAAGACTCAGCTTTAAGGTAGTTAATCGCCTGCGCGCCGTCATTAATCGCCTCATCAAGTACCCGCATCACAAGGCGTGAGTCATCGGTCACTGCATCGCTAAATTGACTGGCGCCCAAAAATTTTTCTTGCTTGATGTGCGGATTAAGCTGTAAAAAAGCGTCTTTTTTAAAGTATTTAGAGTAGCGCTTGCCTGCCAACCCATCGTAGACACGTAGCAAGGTATTGAATATCCATGGCGGTGGAAACTTGCCTTTATAATGCGGCATGACGTAATGCATCTCGTTGACGAGACCACTTGCTTCGCTGAGCATGCGCTCGCGCTCACGGACGCTCAGCAAAGTGGTTTTATAGTCACCTGAGGCAATATAGCGCAGCCCGCCATGTACCATTTTGCTAGAGCGGCTGGACGTGCCCCAAGCAAAGTCTTTTTGCTCAATGAGTAACACCGCTAAGCCGCGCCTTGCTGCCTCGCGAGCAATCGCAGCACCAGTAATGCCGCCACCGATGATAAGCATATCCCAAGGTTCTTTTTGAGACAAGCGGCGAGATAAAGGCGCTAATGCTTGCTGGCGCTGCTGGTATTGATCATGCTGATTGGCTTGGTTCATAAATGATCCGTCGTAACTTACACTCAAATTAATCAGTGACTCAGTGTTCCTAAGTCATCTGGTCGGACTGTAGCTACCTTTTAATCTTCGATTAAAACACCCGGGTTCATACGCTGTTCAGGGTCTAGGCTCTTGAGCATATCACTGGTCACTTGGATACCTAGCTCACCCTTTTCAGCAGCAAGATAGGGTGCATGGTCACGGCCGACGCCATGCTGGTGTGATATTGTCGCTGTGCCATTGGCCAAACTTGAACTGGCGGCATGTTTGATTTTTTGCCAGCGGCTTAACGTGCTGGCGTGATCTTTTGCGGCTCTAAAGAAGTAGGTAGTATAAAGGCTAGCACCTTGCTTATAGACGTGCGAGATATGGGTAAAGGCCATGACGTTTTCACCTTCATCTGCCAAGGAAGTCTGAACGGCTTGTTGCATCTGCTGCATTTGCTCGTCGATATGATTCCAATTAGTTGCGGTCTCAAAGGTATCGACCATGATGCCTTTTTCCCATAAAGTGCCACGAAGATAAGGGAATTTAAAGCGTCCATGCGCCCACACACTGCCCATGATATCGGTTATTTTGCCCGTGACACTGCCTTGCTGTTTTAATAGCTTATTAAACTGTGTCAGTGCCAATTTATTCTGTGCTTTATCCCCTGAAACGCCATAAGTGAGCATGACTTTTTCTGAGCTGAGTCCGCGTGCTTTTAGATAAGTGCTAATGGCCAAAAACTGGCTAGGCGTCGTACCTAGATGTAGGTGCGCGTCAGTCTCGACCGCATTACTCAGGCGTAGCATAGATAGGCGAATATTTTTTTGCACAGCTTGTCTAAGCACTTCTTTACCTGCTTCCCAGTTGGGTAAAAAGGCGACTCTAAACAGTTCTTCTTCTGGTTGCGACTGCACACGCATTTTGACTTCGGTAAAAATACCAGCGCGACCCTCAGTGCCCATCATCATCTCACGCAGATCAGGCCCTGCTGCTGACGCTGGAATATCAGCAATATTGAGTACCCCTTGCGGCGTCACTAAAGTACCACCGGCAAACATCTGTTCGATGCGCCCGTAGCCTAAAGACTGCTGACCACTAGAACGCGCCGCAATCCAGCCGCCAAGTGTCGATAGCTCCCAAGACTGAGGATAATGTCCCAAGCGGTAGCCGTGTGCGTCCAGTTGTGCTTCGACTGCTGGCCCTTGTGTACCTGCGCCAAAAGTAGCAATTTGGCTCTCACTGTCTAAGTCAATCAGCTGATCCATTTTGCTCATGGCGATGGTCAATACGGGGCGTGAACCTTTTTGCGGATTGATATGACCCGCGACTGAGGTGCCGCCACCGAAAGGAATGATGATAAGGTCGTGCTCGCTCGCTAGCTTTAATAAGGTTTCGACATCAGCGGTCGATTCAGGAAAAGCGACCCCATCAGGAAAGACTTCAAAGTCGCCACCATGCATGGCTATCCAGTCTGGAAAGCTTTGGCCACGAGCATGTCTAAGTCTCACTTCGTTATCGACAGATACGGTATCAAGCTCAGTCATAGCAACAGGCAAGCGGGATTTGGGGACGGTTTTAAGTACTTGCTGTAAGCTCACTGATGATAGTTTTTTGGTTTTACCAATGTGCGATTTGATCAGTTTCGCCCCATGCGCTGAGACTTTTTTATTAATATTGATATTGCCCCAGCCATTCCAGCGCGTTTGCTCGATTGGGGTATTTACCGTATGACCTTTTAAGGCGGAGTCTATACTGGTGTTATTGGTATTTTGATTATCAGAATTGACTGAAATAGCTTTAGACGGGTCAGATTTAGGGCGTTTTCGGATAAGGGCTTTGATTTTGCTCATAGGGACATACCTGTCAATTTATTATGATTATCTGTGACTATAATAAGTAACTGTTTTCTGTACATTAGTCAACAACGATTGGTGTGCTGTTCCGACTTGCTAATTCTTTATTCCCCACCAAAACCATCAGTCTATGCGCTAAGTAGTGCCAAATAACACCAATAAAATCTAACATATAAAAATACCAATGCGGTGAGACTAAGCTAGAGAAGGTTTCGGGTGAAGTCCACGTGTTGCCTAATAATATACGGTAGTCATAGGCGATACTGATACAAGCTTCTCTGTAAAATGCTATATAAAAAAGCATAATGGCTGCTTTGTAATAATGCTTAAATCAGAATTTAGGCGTTACCCATAGAAATATTAGGCCAATTAATCGCGTTTTTATTCTGTTGATTACTCTACAGTGCTTTATCATCGCTACCTAGATGTAGAAAAATATAGAAGAAATGCATTCATTAATGAAATAAAGTAGAGGTTTATACTGATGAGCTATAGATTTATATACCAGTTAGCAGATTAGCGTATTTTTATAACCAATAGACTGCTCAAACTTGTTAAAATAGCGCACCAATTTATTTATTGATGGACACTACGTTATGACAACTGCTGCCAACGTTCCTACTATTAAAGAAGATCGCATCTTAATTCTCGATTTTGGCTCACAGTACAGCCAGCTTATCGCCCGCCGTGTCCGTGATTCTGGGGTGTTTTGTGAGATGTTCCCATATGATATCGACACTCAGCGCATTATCGATTTTGGCGCAAAAGGCGTTATCTTATCTGGCGGTCCTGAGAGCGTGCACGCTGATGACAGCCCACGCATCAATGATGCCGTATTTGATCTAGGCGTACCCGTATTGGGTATCTGCTATGGTATGCAAGCGATGGCAGAGCGCTTCGGTGGTAAAGTTCATGCCAGTGATATCCATGAATTTGGCGCATCGATTATCAATATTGACGGCAAATCTACCCTTATAGATGGCATCGAAGACGCTGCTGGTAAGCTAAATGTCTGGATGAGTCATGGCGATAAAGTGATTGATGCGCCACAAGGTTTCGATATCGTTGCTAGTACGCCAAGCTGTCCGATTGCGATTATGGCTGATGATTCGCGCCATTATTATGGTTTGCAGTTCCATCCTGAAGTCACGCATACCGCACAAGGTTCTGCATTACTAGGACGTTTCGTCCATGAAATCTGTGGCTGCGCTGGTAGCTGGACGCCTGACAACATCATCGATATGCGTATCGCACAATTGCAGAAGCAAATCGGAGATAAGCAAGTATTGCTCGGTCTTTCAGGTGGTGTGGACAGTTCAGTCGTCGCAGCATTATTGCATAAAGCGATTGGCGATCAGCTAACGTGTGTGTTTGTTGATACTGGTCTTTTGCGTCTGCACGAAGGCGACCAAGTGATGCAAATCTTTGCTGAAAATATGGGCGTAAAAGTCATTCGCGTCGATGCTGAAGAGTTGTTCTTAACGGCATTGGCTGGCGAGTCTGATCCTGAAGCCAAGCGCAAAATCATCGGTAAAACCTTTATCGATGTATTCGCTAATAGTGCTCGTGAAGTCAGTGAGCAAAGCGATGGTAAAGTCATCGAATTCTTGGCGCAAGGTACGATTTATCCAGACGTGATTGAATCAGCGAAGTCGCATCAAGGTAAAGCCCACGTGATTAAGAGTCACCATAATGTAGGCGGTTTGCCAGATGATTTGGCATTTGAGTTGGTTGAGCCATTACGCGATTTGTTTAAAGATGAAGTGCGTAAATTGGGTATTACCCTTGGTTTACCAGCGAAGATGATTAACCGTCATCCGTTCCCAGGACCGGGTTTGGGCGTGCGTATCTTGGGCGAAGTGACCAAAGAATTCGCTGATATCTTGCGTGCTGCTGATGCTATCTTTATGGAAGAGCTTGAGCGTTCAGGCTGGTATGAAAAGACCGCGCAAGCATTTGCGGTATTCCAACCAATTAAATCAGTCGGCGTGGTCGGTGATGGTCGCCGCTATGCGTGGGTAATCGCGCTACGTGCTGTTGAAACCGTAGACTTTATGACTGCGCGCTTTGCCCATCTGCCATATGATTTGATCGAGACGGTATCGAATCGCATTATGAATGAAATCGCTGAAGTATCACGCGTGACTTATGATGTGTCGAGTAAGCCGCCTGCGACGATTGAGTGGGAATAAACCGTTTAAGTATTCTAAACGGTAACAGTGTTAACCTAGCTAGATGTACAAACACGTACTATCTGCGCTCGGTTGCCTTGTTACCATTTTAGACTACGTAAACTTATCTAAATGAGCTTTTCAACTCATGTTTTATGAATTGATATAGGACTGATCAATAATTAGATTAGTTCAATATAGCGATAAAAAAGCACTCAACTTGGTTGGGTGCTTTTTTTGGTTAAAACAAACAGGCAACTAAGAATCCTCTAATTTTTCATTGAACATTTGTCTTTATTATCTATAATAGTATCAACTTTAATTGGCTATTATTTGTTAAAGTCGAAATAAGCCTATCAATCGTTCAGTATTTAGTAAAATTAAGGGATAAGATGTTTTGTAATAACTGTAATCAAGAAAATTCAAGCGAGGCAGGATTTTGTTCAAAATGTGGGCATCAGCTCTCTGACGTTCAAGCACAAACACCGCCACCATTAACGCCAGTTAATATTTCTAAAGATGCGCAAATCCCGCAAAACCATTCAGCTTCCAGTTCTGAAAATGCCGATGCTTTATTGGCTGCTTTCGTTGGTAAAAAGTATGATGATTTCTACCGTAATAAATGGTTTAAGGACAGTGAGCCACGTTTAGAAGTCAATAAGGATGGTTCGAGCATTCACAGTTTTAATATTGCTGGACTACTCTTGGGAACATCTTGGTTATGCTATCGTAAAATGTACCTAGTAGCCTTGTGTATTGTACTTGGCATAAATACGGTCGATTTAATTTTAATGCATCTGCTCGGTATGGAGGCGTATAGCTCTATAGGTCAAACCAGCTTTTTTGTCGCATGGGCAGTGCTGACAGGACTTTTAGGTAATTATTTTTACTTTAGTCACAGCGTCAAAAATATAAAAAAAGTCATGAGTAATACAGCTGACCCAGCGACGGTCGAACAGGAGTTAGCGGCAAAGGGTGGTACGTCATGGGTTGGCGCCATTGTGGGTAGCATATTATCAGTATTGCTATCTATGGGTATGTCCTATTTGTTTGCGCCTGATTGGTTTTGGTTGGTGTAGTACGTCTAATAAATAAGGTTAATCTAAGGAGGCGAGACAAAAGTGATGGAACCATTGAAACAAGCATATGATTTGGAACTCACGGATAAAGATCATGGGCAAGGTTGGGCTTTTGGTCGCCCAGTCGGCATCACCACGGATCAATGGCCGCGAAGCAGGATTAACGGTCTACCGATGGCGCACTTATGGACGATATTAGTGCCTGAAGCGTATCGCGTAAAAGGGAAAGATCTCGTGGCAATATCGCTTTTTCAAGCGGATGATCATATTGAAGATAGGGTAGACGGTGTTGAAGATATGATTGCTAATCTCACTGAGGTGAATGATACAGACGCTGAGAATTTTTGGGCGTCACTGAGTCGCTATGCTAACCATCGTCACCCTCAAGAAATCTATCTTGAAGATATGATTGGTGGTGGCTGGACATTGATTTGGCTAACCAAGGAGGAGTTTGAAGAGGAAGCGACAGCATTGCCTAGTAAAGAAGATGGTATATATTCAGACTATGAAATTGAAGCGTGGAGTAGCACCTGCTTTGTTAAAGATGAACCTGCTCAGTTTATTAAGCACGTTGTCCGAATAGATGATCCTAACGTTGGCAAGATGCTCGATGAGTGGCCAGATGAAGATGATGGAAATGCCTATATTCCGATGTTCTCTGAAAAAGGTGAGATGTTAAAGCTTGATAGGTTTCATGCAAAAAGTCATTTTGGTGGTACGGCCAATCCCATTCAAGCGATGCCAGAATTTAGTCCTTTTTATATTGAGTTTGAAGAAACGCTTGGCGATGCCAATATGGGTGGTGGTAATGGGCAAATTGATTTGCTGAATAATGAGTTTGATTGGGCGTGTGGTTAACTGTTGATAAAGTAGAAATGACTTTGTTTGATCGTAAGAAACTCTCTTTACATTCATCACATCTTTATCTAACTGCGAATACAATTGCTAAGATATCACGCGTGACTTATGATGTGTCGAGCAAACCACCAGCGACGATTGAGTGGGAGTAGGTTGAATTTTAATGAGTCTACTAAGGATGATTATACTTATATGTGTAATTATCCTATAATAGATTTTTATGGACTTTAGTTCTAAAGTTTAGCTTTCAAATGAGATGATTATAATGAATAAAAATTATGTTGCAAAAGAAGTTAAACTTGATGATTTGGTTCTAGATAAAGAAAACCCAAGATTTGCTGAGCTTTATAATGGTAGTAGTAAAGAGAGTGATATAGTCGAGTACTTATTATTTACAGAAGCAGCTGAAGAGTTAACTAAAGCAATTGTAGATGCAGACGAATTTTATTATGACAGGCCTTTATGGGTCTTCAAGGTTGATGAGAAATATATTGTTAAAGATGGTAATAGGAGGTGTGCAGCCGTAAAAGCTTTACAAACACCTAGTAAGTATAATTTAGATTTACCTAGATATGAAATAGATAAAATACCAGTATTGGAGTATCACAATCTATCAGAGTTAGAAAAAAGAATACGACTTGAGCATACTAGCAATTTGTTTAAAAAATGGGGACGGATTGCTAAAGCAATTGAAGTTTACAGGTTGTTTAAATCTGGTAGTTCTTTGGAGTCTTTAACTGAAATAGACTCTAAACCTAAAGAGTTTATAAAAATAGGATCTTTCTATAGTAGAGTTCAGATAAAACCGATACAATACATAAAAACTAATCAACTATTCAGATAAACCATGACTTATTCAATCGACTATCGTAAACAAGTGCTGTCTAGCATCGATAATGGTCT
>NZ_JAFCVA010000012.1:0-75020 GCF_049896785.1 Psychrobacter sp. TWP2-1-2
CCCATGTATTATCGGTGAGCACTGTTCTTGCCATAATTTAGAGAGCCCTGTTTGAAATAGTCTCTTTATTTTAAAGCCTTTATACTTACTTTTACAGATTAGGGACACGCCCTAGTAACTGATTTAAAAAACTACAAAGCTAATTATCATCAAAATGACCTAGGCTCAAACAGGTGTATCGAGTTTTAGTTTTTGTCATTTATTAATAAATAACCATAAAATAAAAATAACTACTCGAAGGCAAATCTCATGCTTATCCCTAAATACTGGGCGCAACACAAACAGCGCTTTGAATCGCTAGAAACGTCTAGTAACCCTTCCAAGCAAGCCACTATCAAACGTTATGGTTGGTCAGATATCAGCCAAATGGAAGCGCTATCCCATGCTAAATTGCGAGTCAATGACGCCCATGAGCGCTGGCTGGCAGGTGAAGATATCTTACGTCGTGAGCGCAAGGAAGAGTATAACGAAGGCAACGGCATTCCTATCCGTGAACAAATTGTCTCCGAGCATTCTTTCCCAGAGACTAAATTAACTAATAATAGCGCAACCGCAACGCAGCTTATCGTCACGCGTAACAGCTACGGTGCCCAAGTGGCTAACGTCGATAATATTGCCATTATCGATGTTGATAATGATGATTTATTGCGTCATATCTATCCTGATGATTATAACCATCATGGCTTTATGCCTGCCTTTCTCGTTAATCAAAGCAATCCCGCCAGCAAAATTAAAATTTGGTTTTTTGTTATTGTCTTTATACTTATTGCCAGTGTCATCGCTTGGCTAGGACTATCATGGTTGTGGTTATTGGCTGTTATGATTGGTGCGACCGTCTATTTGTGGCAACAAGCTAGTGTTAAAGACAAGGCCCGCGCGCAAAAATATGCCGATGACGCCGCCTCGTTACTGCCCTATATGACGGATTTAATCAAAAAACGTGTTGTTAATCATCCTACCGAATGCTTTCGTTTATATCAAACGCCAGCAGGCTTTCGTATTATCGCCACTCACGATGTTGTATCGCCAAGTGATAGCGTGGTCGAAGAATGGTTTGAGTATTTCCATGCGGATACCAATTATGTTCGTCTATGTCAGGTGCAGCAATGCTTTCGTGCGCGTCTCACTTCCAAACCATGGCGCATGAATGAGGTTAAAGATAAGAAGTTAGCTAAAGATATCCCTGCTAAGGACTTTTGGTTTGGCTCCGAGAACACAGATATAGATAGTAGCATTGAGCAACGTCAAGATGAGTTAAAAGCGCGTAAGCAGTGGATTGTTGACTATGATCGTTTTACCCAAGGCTATCGTGCTTGTCATTATGTCGAGAGTTTTTCTGGTAAAGAAACGATTGATAGAAATACAGCAGCTACGCAAGCTATTGATGCTTTTATCGAGTGGCATGATAGAGTTTGTCAGGTGGAAAAAAATCTAGAGATGGCTTGATAGGAAGTTTAATTCTAATTTATTTTCGAAAATGTTTTAAATTTATTTTATATTATTAACAACTAGAGGAAAGACCGATAAATGGAAGCACATGCTCGTAATCTAGAACGTATATTTGATAGTACTGTCTCTTATCAAATACCGTTATTTCAACGTCCTTACGTTTGGACAGAAGATAAAAACTGGTGTCATTTATGGGAGGATATAGTTGATGTCGCCGACCGTTATCTAGCGAATGAGAACTGTCGTAGCCATTTCTTAGGAGCAGTAGTATTAGAGCGTGATAACAATGCTACTGGTTCTATTGAGACTAGACAGGTTATTGATGGTCAACAACGCTTTACTACCTTACAGATAATGATGATTGCTATTAGAGACCTTTGTGAAAAGCACAGTAATACTAAGCTTTACGACAGATTTGATGGTTTAGTGAGTAATAAGCGTAGCAAGGTTGATTTGGATCAAGAAGCTTATAAAATTTGGCCTACCAACAGTGATCGTCCCGCTTTTGAGGTTGTACATCAACTGAGTCATTATGACGTAGAACAGTTAGCACAGCTCGATGACAAGATTAAGAATAGTCAAATATTTAAAGCTTATCAATATTTTACTAAGGTTTTAGAGGCATGGTTTGTAGAGCGTGATAATGTTGAAAATTGCTTAGATGCACTATGGCAAGTAGTACGTGAGTATTTACAAATTGTTGTCATTGATTTGCATTCGCAAGATGAAGCGCAGGTTATTTTTGAGACACTAAATGCCCGTGGTACACAGCTGTTACCCGCAGATTTGATTAAGAATTTTTTGTTTCGCAAAGTTGTTGGATCAGATAAAGAAGTAGAGCATCTATATACTGAGTATTGGCTCGCTTTTGATAGCGATTTTTGGCGTGAAGAGGTAAGTCAAGGGCGAACTAAACGTCCACGAATAGATTGGTTTTTACAAAATTACTTAAGCTTAATGCTACAAGATGACATTAAAGTATCGCATCTATTTGATTCATTTAAGGCCTATGTTAACGATACAGAAGATAATTATGATAAATTTAATAATCAATTTTTTAAGCATCCTAAGAGTACGACTGAGCATCTAATTGCTCTGAAGCAGTTCGCCAAGTTTTATCAAACCATTACTCAGCCTAAAGATGAAAGATTAGCTCTGTTTTTATATCGATTAGAGGCCGTAGATACGGCGACTGTTTATCCATTATTGTTATTGGCAACGATATTATGGCAGAGTCAACCTAATGAGTTACATAATTTTCTAAGCATTTTGGAATCATACTTAGTTAGAAGAATGGTTTGTGGGATGACTAGTAAGAACTATAACCGCTACTTTACAGACGTCATAAAAGATATATATCGAACCAAAAAAGAGTCTGATATTCCTATAAACGCAAAAGATGTACATACCATCTTATCTAAAAGTGATAGTGATAGTTCGCGGATGCCTGATGATATCGAGCTGAAATCTCAGTTGTTACAACGTCCAATGTATGGCCGTATCGCACAATATAAACTTAGGATGGTATTAGAGGCAATAGATGGTGCTTCACATCATTCCAAAGCTGAATTCATGCCAATTCAGAAAAACCTTACTATTGAACATATCTTACCTGAGAAATGGGAAAAGCACTGGCCACTAGAAAAAGAAGGTAAGTCAGCAGAAGATATTCTAGAACAAGAATCACGTAGGAATACGTTAAAAAATACGATTGGTAATTTAACACTAGTCACAAATAGCTTAAATCCTGCTATTTCTAACGGTTCATGGCAGACAAAGCGCCCAGAGATACTTAAGTATAGTAAATCTAATTTAAACCGTTATTTTCAACCAGAAACTGAGGATAACTTAAGTGTATGGAATGAAGATAAAATCCTTGAGCGCGCAGATATATTAGCTGATTTGTTTATTCAAGTGTGGCGTGCACCTTTGGCTAAGCTAAGTGAGACGTTTGATTATTCTATGGATAAAGTTTATTTTGCTATTGATGTTTAATAATTGGATATTAATATAATTGGCAGCGCAGGATAAAAGCTCTCTAGTGGGCTCACGTTAAACTCTATTAAAAAAGTTTAACGTGAGCCCTTATATTTAACCCAACGCCGAAAACACCACCATCAAAACAGGCGAGACAATATTAATAATAAAGCCAAAACTAATCGCTAAAGGCACTACTTTTAGACCACCTGATTGCTGAATAATTGGTAAGGTAAAGTCTAAGCTCGTCGCGCCGCCAAGCCCGACTGCTGCTGATGGATATTTACGCATAAACACGGGAATAAATATCAATGCAAAAAACTCACGTACCAAGTCATTAAATAGCGCGACACTGCCCCAAACCGCGCCATAAGCATCGGTCATGACGATTGCTGATAACGAATACCAACCAAACCCTGATGCCAAGGCCATTCCCTTAGTCCAAGAGACATCGCTAAACATCAGCGCAAATATCAAGCCACCAACCAATACAGCTAGTGTAAAAATGACACTCATCTCAACGCCGCGCTTATTCAACAGCACTTCTTTTAGCGTAATACCTGAGCCTTTTAAACCAATGCCGACCAACAAAATTAATATCATCAGCATCACAGTCATGGTATTTTCAGGCGGCATATAATTATCTGGTAAGAAATAACCAATCACCATACCAATGACCACACAAATAACTTGAGCGAGGCTACCACGGATACTCACGCGATGTTCTTTAGATTTTACGCTGGATTTTTTGGCATGCCATGGACGGAGTCGGTCAAATAACATCAGGGCAAATAAACCACTGCCAATTGTCAAAATCGATAGTATGGTCACATACAGCGCAATTTCGCCTATCTGACTGCCAAGTCCTTCAACTTGTGACAGCTCGATACCAATCAGCGCTAAGATGATAAATACCAGATAAGATAAGCCTTTATCTGCAAGTTTTGTCATGGTTGGATGAGAAGGAATGGCAAAGCCAATAAACATTGGCATTAATACCAGAACAAGGGTAACTAGGCTTTGCATAGTGATTGGCTCGCGGCATTTTCAAAGGCGTTTTTAAGAAGCTGGAAATTGTATCACATGAAACGACCAATACTGACATGAGCGGCTAAGATTCCTTGTAAAAGCCGACTGTTTAACGACCAAATATTGAGCGTTAAGATAAAATCCTGAATCACTAAGCCGTAAGTCAGGATTTCATTCATGATAATTTGACTGCTAACAACGCTTAAGTATTTACCTGACCAACTTTTGTTGCTACATTAATAGACTTACTATATTTGGCTTGCCTCATGTCGCTATATCAGCTCAAGTCTCAGTTTCAAGATCAGCTGCGCCCAATAAGTGATGCGTTGGTCGAGCAAAAGGTGACAGCAAATCAAGTGACGGTGTCAGCCGTATCATTGAGCCTTGGTACGGCCTATATGATTGCCAAACCCGCAACTGAGCAGCAGGCATTATGGTTGCTGTTACCTTCATCACTGTTTGTGCGTATGGCGCTCAATGCTATCGATGGCATGATGGCGCGTGAGCATGGGCAAGCCTCAAGGCTTGGGGCAGTGCTCAATGAAGTGGGTGATATCGTGGCTGATACGGCGCTTATCGCAAGTTTAGCTCCGCATGTTGCTAATGGTAATTTACAAGCGTCGGCAGTCAATTCACCAAACCGTATATCAATCCATCAGCGTCATATTGTCGGTCTGATTGCGCTTAGTATAAGCACTGAGTTACTAGGTATTACCAGTAATACGATGTTAGACATTAGAGCAAACCAAGGACCTCTAGGCAAAAGCGATCGTGCTTTTGTGCTCGGCGTGCTTGGCGCTTTTATGGCGACTAAAGCACCGACCGCGCTATCGCATATCAAAGTGGGTCCGCTATTGATACTGACAGAGGCGCTGCTACTAAAAACCTGCTTGAATCGCCTGCGTTATATGGCAGATTTATACTTGATGCGTAAACCACCCGCGCTTCGCTCAAATTACTCAGAAACTCTTGAGTCAATACCAGAGTCATCGCATAAATCAGTTTTCCTTCTTGGTTACCAAGTGAATGTTGGTCAACCCAATACGCTATTTTTCGATGCTGTTGCATCAAATTATTCGTTATTAAGCTATCCTCTATCAAATTTTTCTTCATTAAATGCGTCTTTATCAAATTCTGCTATTAAAACTTCCTTTTTGGAGCCTAAGATAATGCCGACCACCCCTCTCAATAGTCATGAAAAAGTGGAACAGGTTAGCGATATGCTCAATTCATCGTCTTCCAAATTGATAAGCGGTGAAAGTTGCTATAACGCTTACGATGGCACGGCGATTTATTATCGCTATTGGCTAACGATGCCTTTAGAGGGTATAAAAAAAGCCAGTCAGCCTCTGCGTCAAGTCATTTTATTACATCGTGGTCACGAACATTCGGGACGCTTAGCAGAACTTGGAGAGCAGTTTGCTATGGCAGGCTATCAAGTATTCGCTTGGGATGCGCGCGGTAATGGGCGCTCAGGCGGCATCAAAGACCATGCCGAAAGCGTCACCGAGCTTGAGCGCGATTTAGACGGTTTTGTGCAATTGGTTATCGGGCAAACGGGCATTGCTATCGAGGATACCTTAATTGTCGCCAGTAGTATCGGCGCGGTACTCGCCGCAGCATGGGTACATGATTATGCCCCAAATATTCGTGGCATGATATTGGGTACGCCTGCTTTAAGTATTCGCTTGTACATGCCATTTGCGATACCGTCGCTAAAGGTGGCTCGCGCGCTTGGACTGATGTCACGCGTGAGCAGTTACGTCAAAGCGCAAGTATTGACTCATGATAAAGACGCGCAGCAAGCCTACAATGCTGATCCGCTCATCTCAAACAGTATCTCGACCGACTTACTCATCGATACGCACGCAACGGGTCAACGCTTGCTCGATGATGCTAGCGCTATTACTGTACCGACGTTTATATTATGTGCAGGTAAAGATTACGTGGTCGATAAGCAGGCAGAGCGCGATTTTTATGAGGCGATTAATACGACTGATAAACGCTGGCAATTATATCCAGACAGTTATCATGCAATCTTTCATGAGACCAATAAAGCAGACGTCTTCGCAGATTGTATTAATTTCGCTGAGCAAGTATTCAGTAAGGACGTTAAAGCGCCTGATTTAAGCGCGGCTCATCTTAATAGTGCCAGTAAAGATAAGGTTGACCGTTTAGCGATTAAACCCTTTAACCCAAGCTTTGCCATTACTCGATTTGCCATGCAAAAATTTGGTCATGTCAGCGACGCCATTGCTACAGGTCTGGAGCATGGATTTGACTCGGGTCACTCGCTCGATCACGTTTATTATAATCAGCCGAGTGGGCAGAATAAATTTGGTCAAGCAGTCGATAAGTTTTACTTGAGCAATATTGGTTGGCAAGGAATTCGTATCCGCCGTGAGCATATATTGGAGCTGGCACGTGAAGCTCTGGCAGATATTGAAGACAAAAATCAGAGCAGTACTAAACCATACCAACCAAAACTACTCGATATTGCCAGTGGGCATGGCTTTTATGCCTTTGATTTACTGACAGAGTTTACTAACTTGCACGCTGAGCTACGCGATTATGAGCAGCATAATATCCAAGCCTTACAGGCAAAGGCGGAGCAGTTAGAGATTTCTGATCGTGTCCTTACTTGTCAAAAAGATGCGTTTGACTCTGCCAGTTATTCTTATTTACAGAAGGCAAGTGACAATACTAAAGGCCTTGACGATAAAAAATTCGATATTGCTATCGCCTCTGGCGTGTTTGAGTTATTTTCTGATAATACGTTACCAGCTACCGCGTTATCAGGTATTTATGACAGTTTAAAAGCTGATGGTTATTTACTTTATACCAATCAGCCGTGGCATCCTGAGCAGGAATTTATCAGCAAAACCTTAAACAATCATCGCGGTAGCAGTTGGGTGATGCGCTGTCGTTCGCAAGCAGAAATGGATCAATTGGTTGAAAATGCTGGCTTTAAAAAAGTCGCCATGCGTATCGATCGCTTTGGTATCTTTACCGTGTCGCTAGCGATTAAAACAGTACCGACTACTGATGAATGATAGATGAATAATCAAAGCGCTAAGCCTTATGAGCGTGTGCAGCTTTTTTCAGGGGGCGGTTCACGTTTCGCCTATTATTTGGGCAGCTATGCGGCATTGGTTGCCCATGATTTGACGCCAGATATTATCGTCGGCACTTGCGGTGGCAGTCTGTCGGCTTATTTGGTCAATCTAGCGCCTGATCCAAAGGATTTGCAGGCGCTCATGTGCAGTCGTGAGTTGTACCATACCATCACTGCAATCAGACATGTCGCGCCAAACGAAGCCAATAGACGTTTAAAAATACGTTATATGATGCAGGCGCTTAAACGCTGGCGCTTGTCACGGCAGCTGTCTAACCGCCAAAAACAGCAGCAAGTAGATAACTATGAGCGACTATTAAGTGAGTTGCAGCATTTAGCGATGTTTCGAATTGATGATGAGAGTCAATGGCTTGATGAGTTGTCTCATTTTTCTCCCAAGCATAGTCATAATTCGTTTAATACCGCCGCGCCAGAGATAGCCATTATCGCTAGCCGACTGTATCAAGCACCCAATCAACCCGGCAATCAAACGCCTACTGCTGATAGTTCTGTTTACGACGAGTTTAAGCTGCAAGAGTTGTTATTTGCACCACCTCGTTTGGCAGTATCAGAGCATTTTGATGAAATACTTAACGCACCTGCGCATACGTTTGCCGATAGGCGTATTCATCAGTCAGTAAATATCGTAAAGCAGTGGGAATTTAATTCAGCGGTTCGTGCTTCTATGGCAGATATGTATTATCTACCGCCAACGCATATTGAGACGCTCGGCTGGTGCTTAGGCGGGGTGATTAATCTCACGCCGATTGAGCTAGCATGTCAGTTGGGGCAGACGGTATTTGCAGAGACTAAGGCAGGTTATGATTCATGGCTTGCAGCTCCTGCGATCCAGCGCGTTTTTGGTTTTGACCCCAATGAGCGCTTGGCACAAGTGCATGGTTATGAATCAGCAGAAATACTGTCGCTCGTTGATTCTGCTGCAATCAAGCATCGAGTGAATCAGCTACACTGGTTGCCCTTTGCAGATAATGGTCAGCAGTTGGCAGGACAGCATGTACAAAAGCGTTTTAACATAAAACAACTGACGGTTGAGCTCATTCACAGTGACTATGACGGTTTTGTGCAGCAAATGCAGGCGCAATGGCAATATGGCTATCAGCGTACGGCTGACTATATACAGCAGCATGAGCTATGAAAAATCTTATAAAGTCGACTTCAGCTCATAAGCCGTCGCATCTTATCGTTTTCGGCGGTACGAGTGGACTTGGCTTGGCTTTGGCGCTGCATCATCAGGTGCTTGGCTGGCAAGTGAGCGTGGTTGGTCATAGCGTAGAGAAGATAGCCCATATCAATAGTCAGCATCCTAATATTGTCACTCACTGCTGTGATTTAACCGATAGCGCGCAAACACAATCGTTGTTAGAGATTTTATCTGATATCAGTTTTCAAAGGTTGATTTATAGCGCGGGTAGTTACACCAATGAGCGTGTTCATCATCTGAGTCAAGCTGACAGCGATAAAATGCTCGCGATTAATTTACAAGCATTTGAGCAGGTCTTTAGATGGGCAAGCGAGCAATTAAAACAGCAAAGTTATTCATTGGATTTTCATAAAAGCAACAAACTCAGCCTGATTTGTATCGCTTCTATCGCCGGTACTATGAATTACCCTTATGCCAGTCTTTATGCCAAAAGCAAACGCGCCATGATTGCGACTGCCAGCGCTTATCGAGCGGCACTTGCGCCGTATCATATCCAAGTCAACTGCATCGCCTCAGGTTATATCGATACTCAAGCATTACGCGATTTGAATGACGGCGATGCCAGTCATAAGCCATTCATAATAAATACGCAAACGGCGGTTAAGCATGTTATGCAAGCCATTGATGATGATGTTGAGCTGGCAGTATTTCCGCGCTCCATGCGTTATATCACTCGAGCGCTCAATCATTTGCCTAAGCCTGTGCTTAACTGGATATTACGCAGTAAATTGGATAAAACGACTTGATAATAGTTTACCCAAGCAGCCAATAAAACAAGGTAAATAGCGGCACGCCAATGAGCAAGCTATCTACTCTGTCTAATACGCCGCCATGTCCGGCGAGCATCGTACCCGTGTCTTTCACCCCATGCTGACGTTTAAAGGCGGATTCTAATAAATCTCCAGCGATACCACTAACCGCTAAGCCGTAAGCGGCTAATAAGCAAATCCACCAGTTAAAAGGCGTGAGCCAAATGCCTAATAACGTTGCCAATATCGCTGCTAGCATACTGCCGAAAAGAGCGCCTTCGATACTTTTATTCGGGCTAATAATTGGGGCAAGACCGCGCTTAAATAGTTTGTGACCAAGCAATCTTCCACATAAATACTGGGCAATATCATTAAATTGACTGGCGAATAACACAAAAAACAAAACGCCATACTGCTCGCGCTGCCAGATTAATTGTTGTAAAGCAATGAGACTGACAATCAGTGTGATAAAAGCAGAGCTAAAGACTAGGTCTAACAGATTTAGACGCGTATAAGCTTGAGTAGAATGGGAAGAGGTTTGGCTAAAAGGCAATATCTTGGGTTGTAAACCGCGTGCTTGCAGTTTCTCAATCAGCACAGACTTGCTTTGTAGACACCATAAGCGTTTGATCTCATAGCCGCCACGCAGACCAATTAAAACGAAAAAAGCAATAAGCAGCCACTGGTAGGGGTAGGTAGGAGGCTGTGAGGGTTGGCTATTATCCGTTATCTTAGCGATAACATAACACGCGCAAAGCGCCGCTAACATGAGCCACCATGAGCGCGCGATTAAATAGATTTTCGGTAAGCGCTGACGTAAGCTAGGTAGGGAAAGTATCGCCCAAACTGAACTGACGACTAACATTAGAATAATCACAAACCATGAATCAGAAGCCATGTTTTTAGCACTTTGAGGTCAATAGAAAACGGTGAATTACCGTTTTTCATGGCTAAAGTGGTAGCTTCCAATTGCTGTTAGATGTTAGCAACTGTATTTACCATTCTAGCCTCTGTGTCATCGATTATAGGCTGAAGCAGCCAATCAATGCCACCCTCTCTGCTGCCTGTTTTGTCAGCTTCTCTCAACTTCGATAATGGCGCAATCACACTGGTTCGAGGTGTGGATGCCAAATGCGGATAGTCTTGACGATAGTGACCACCGCGACTCTCATAACGCTGATAAGCTGACTGAATAACCAACGTGGCTAATTGTAATTGTCGTGCTAATTGAAATAGTGTCAGCTCATTAGCAGTGATAGTGCCATCTAAAGTACTCATACTGGACTGATTTAACCTAGTTTTTTCAAGCCACTGTTGCCATTGCTGTATCTGTATTAATATTTGCTCTAATGATTCGGCAGTTCGAGTGATACCCATATAAGAGGTCATTAAAACTTTTAATTCTGTGACTATTTTGCCAGCATAATCATGGGTAATGATATCAGTGTCATCACAATGAGATAAATTAAATAGAATGGTAGGAGAAGAAGGAAGCTTAATAGCTTGAATATCTTTAAGCGTTGGTGCTGTCCAAATGGCAGTTGCTAATAAGTTCGAGTGATCATAACTGGTAACGTGATTTAGATTTTCTAATGCTTTTAAGTATCGCGGTAAGTCAGCAGCGATATTGCGCCCAACGACTACGCATTCTAAAAGTGAATTACTTGCTAAGCGATTCGCACCATGCAAACCTGTATAGGCAACTTCGCCAGCTGCATAAAGCCCTGTCACATCGGTTACACCATTGGCGTCAGTAACCACGCCACCGCAACTATAATGCGCAGTCGGGGCAACGGGGATAGGTTCCCTAGTCATATCAATGCCGAGGTTGAATAATGTTTGATAAATCTGTGGGAAATGCTCCCGTAAAAATTGGTCTGGCAAATGACTGACATCTAAATGTACGTAGCCAAGTCCGTTATTACTGATCTGCTCAGCGATGGCGCGAGCGACTATATCGCGTGGTGCCAATTCTGCCCGTTCATCAATTTCCAACATAAAGCGCGCACCGGTTTGCGGGCAGGTCAGCCGCCCACCTTCACCGCGTAGTGCTTCCGATATTAAAAAACTACTGTCTGCCACTGCTAAGCCCGTCGGATGAAATTGGATAAATTCTAAATTTGCTAAGCGGCAGCCCGCTTGCAGTGCCATCATAACCCCATCGCCGACACAGACATTTGGTGCACTGGCACGCTTAAATAATTGACCCATGCCACCACTAGCCAGTACGACTGCGCGACTATAAAAAGTCAGTTGTCGTTGATTATTATGATCGAAAACTTGTGCCCCTTGGCATTGCTTATTTGGATTGGCACTGTTTGTTAAAAGGCTCAGCGCTTCATGATAAGGTGAAATAGTGATATTGGCAGCGTTTTTCGCCTTTATAGTCAAGGCTTCCATAATGTGTCGACCAGTCGCATCATCCGCATGTGCGACCCGCCTGCAACCATGCCCGCCTTCTTTGGTTAAATGTAAGTCGGCAGTTTGTAGTTCAGTCTGTAGTTTGGTGACAGGTTTTGCATTATCTTCTTGCGGTATTTGGGTAAAAGGCACACCTTGCTCACACAGCCATTGCACTGCCTGTTGCCCGGCACTTAAAATGCTGCTGGTATTATTAGCATCGCATAACCCTGCGCCAGCGATTAGGGTATCGGCAATATGGTCAGCGACAGAGTCCTCTTTATCCAAGCTTGCCGCGATGCCACCTTGGGCATAATGACTGGAGCAAATCTCTAAGGCGGCTTTGCTCAATACAGTAATATTCAGCGATTTTGGTAATGCTAGAGCTGTGCTTAAGCCCGCTAATCCCGCGCCAATGATAAGTACGTCAGTTTGTACCATAGCAGCAGGGCTATCGAGACCTAATGATTCCGCTGTCAATGCCGCGCTCATATTAGGCAGCCCCGACATTGGCAAACAGCTCACGGTCTTTGACAATATCACCGCTCGCTGTCACACGTTGCTTTTGCGCTTCGGCAAAATCAAGCATACGTTGCAAGGGCTTTTTAGCTGCGATTGCTAGCTCAGGCGTCATCAAAACTTCACCGCTGCGCTGCGTCAAGCACTGTTCAATACCTTTTAGACCATTCATTGCCATCCATGGGCAAAACGCGCAACTCTTACAACTGGCGCTTTCACCTGCAGTAGGTGCAGCCAAAAAACGCTTATTTGGCGAGCGCTTTTGCATTTCGTGCAAAATACCCAAATCGGTGGCGACAATAAAGGTATCGGCATCCATCTCATGAGTCGATTGCAACAGCTTACTGGTCGAGCCAACCACATCGGCGAGCGCCACCACGCTATCAGGGGATTCAGGATGCACCAATACTTTGGCATTTGGGTGTTCCTTTTTAAGTTGCATGAGCTCAGTTGCTTTAAATTCATTATGTACCAGGCACGAGCCTTGCCAAAGCAGCATATCTGCGCCAGTTTCTTTAGCAATATATTTACCTAAATGGCGATCAGGACCCCAGATGATTTTCTCATCATTAGCATGCAAATGGCGAATGATGTCGATGCCAACCGATGACGTCACCACCCAATCGGCACGGGCTTTGACGGCGGCGCTAGTATTGGCGTAAACCACGACTGTACGCTCAGGGTGAGCATCACAAAATGCGGAAAACTCGTCAGCAGGGCAGCCCAAATCAAGCGAGCATTCCGCTTCCAAGTCTGGCATCAGCACTGTTTTTTCCATACTTAAAATTTTCGCCGACTCACCCATAAAGCGGACGCCAGCGACCACTAAGGTCTGGGCGCTATGCGCTTGCCCAAAGCGTGCCATCTCCAGCGAATCACCCACGCAACCGCCCGTTGCCAATGCCAAATCCTGAATAAAGGGGTCGACATAATAATGGGCGACCAATACTGCATTATGCGCATTTAATAGCTGTTTGATATTTTCTTCAACTGCAAGCCGTTCAGCACGCGGCAAGTCTGCTGGCATTTTAGCTTTGGCATATTCAATATTCATTTGAGTGGCAATGCGATTGTCATTACTCATGATGGGCGCGTCGTAAGGATAAGTTTTCATAGATGCAAACCTTTTAGGCAGTAACGACAACCAATATGCCGCTAAAAATCAGTCAATTAATATCGCTGGCTAGTCAGATGTTTTAATTATGCTCATTTTGAGCATAAACACAAGTATTTTTTATGCATTTATGATTTGTACATTTATGATTTATAAAGACTCATTTTATATAATTACAACCACGAACTATGATAATCGTTGATTCAAGCTATACTGAGCAAATGGTCAACAGCTTAGCAGTTGAGCTTTATTTAATAATTAAAATAAAAGGTAATCACTAAAGTCATGACGTTGTCTTATTCACACGCGCATCAGCAAGGTAGTGGCACCACAGAAGTCGTGGCTGTGCTAGTCGCCATTACTGAGCATACCGCTCGGGTCTTAACCGTTGATCAAGGAAAGCTGTTACCCAATGGTCCATTGATGCCGTTGCATCGCTCATTGCAAGCGGGTGTGCGCCAATGGGTTGAGGAACAAACACAGCAACCACTTGGTTATTTGGAGCAACTCTATACCTTTGTCGATACCAATAGGCGCAACGTTGATGGTCACGCATTGGTCTACGTGAGCTATTTGGGACTGGTGCAAGAGACACAAACGCAGCAGCTACAAAGCCAAGCATTGTGGCGTGATTGGTATGATTACTTTCCTTGGGAAAATCATTTGGATGGCATACCTAGCATCATTATGAATAATATTGTGCCAGCATTACTGAGCTGGGCAGATAGCGCTAAAGATTCAGGCATTCAGCAGCGCCGCCGTCAGCGTATTGGTTTATGTTGGGGTGTAAGTGAAGCGCTCTTAGTGGGTAATATGACCACAAGTGAAAATGCGGATAATGAATACACAGCCTATGAGCATTATGAAAATAGAGAGTGGGTCGCTGAGCATGTGTTACTGCGCTATGAGATGCTGTATGAAGCGGGACTGATACCGGAAGCACCAAACTATCCACCCAGCTATTCAATGAATCATCAAAGCGTTCATCAAAGTGCTCACCAACCGAGCCATCAGAATAAGCTACCTGAAAACTGGTCACAGCTCATCGGTGTGCCGATGTATTATGATCATCGCCGAGTGATTGCAACGGCTATTTCAAGGCTGCGTGCCAAAATTGAATACCGACCGCTTATTTTTGGCTTGATGCCAGATGTATTTACCTTGTCACAATTACAACAAAGCGTAGAAGCGCTCTCAGGAGTGCGCTTGCACAAGCAAAATTTCCGTCGTTTGCTAGATTCACAAAAACTTGTGATGGAAACAGGACAGAGTAGTAGCGCCCAACGTGGTCGTCCTGCCAAGCTTTATCGATTTCGTCATGATATTGAACTACAAAGCTTATTGATGGATAGTAAGTTGCCTAAGCGTAAATAGGCGTCAATATACTACCTTGCCATCTTTATTTTGATGATTATAAAACCCTATCGGCTGCACAAAATGATGACGGTTCCTTGCGAGGCTGTTAACTTTACGCTATATTTATGCTCATTTTGAGTTTAATTGCATCAGCATATATGAACGCCACGTTTATTTAAGGGTTAAAAATGACAGTTAAAAAAGAACCAGCATTGGATGACGTATTGCTTAAACCTTTAGTTGAAGCTGCGCTAACTGAGGATTTGGGCAGACGCGGGGATGTCACATCACAAGCCACCATTCCAGCCGATATGCAAGCGAAGTTAGAGATTAAAGCGCGGCAAGCAGGCGTGATATGTGGTATGGATTTGGCACGTTTATCGTTTGCGATGGTTGATTCTCAGATTGAGTTTGTGGCTCAAGTTGCTGATGGTGAATGGGTTGACGCGGGTACAGTCTTGGCTAGTGTGCGTGGTAATGCGCGCCATTTGCTGACAGCAGAACGTACCGCGCTCAATTTTATGACCCACTTGAGTGGCATTGCGACAGATACCAGAAAAATTGTAGATAGTGTGGCAGAGTATCCTGCGCAAATTACTTGTACACGTAAGACCATTCCAGGCTTGCGCATTGTACAAAAGTACGCGGTACGCTGCGGCGGCGGGCGCAACCATCGTTTGGGACTGGATGATGCTATTTTAATCAAAGACAATCATATTGCTATCGCTGGTGATATAAAGACTGCGATTAGACAAGCACAAAACTTCGCTGGGCATTTAATTCCCATCGAAGTAGAAGTCGATACTTTAGCGCAACTAGAGCAGGCATTAGACGCTGGCGTGAGCTTGGTGCTATTAGATAATATGTCCCCTGAAATGCTAGCGCAGGCAGTAACGATGTGTAAAGGTCGCGCTAGAACAGAAGCTTCAGGTGGTATTACTCCTGAAACGGTGCAAGCCGCGGCAAAAACGGGTGTAGATTTTATTGCCATGGGTTATTTGACGCACAGTACCACGGCATTAGATATTGGTCTTGATTTTAGCGCATGATTTTCAACATGCCTGTCTTCACATACCTGTTTTAGCGATTAGGCTTTATGAGGTTTTTTACCCGCCAAATAGTGGCTGATAGGTCAATGTTGAGTAGTGGCTGATAGGTCAATGTTGAGCCTCTATTTTCGTTGATAGTCTGCTGTCAGAAAGGTAAGCAAAGTTAATGATTTAATTAGCTTATCTGCCTATGATACAATATAAGCTACAAAGTTATTGTTAACCATCTATTGGGTCATCGTTGCACTCGCACGATGACCTTATCTTTTTGCCCGATTTGACTAATAGACAAGCGAGCGCTCAGTGAATACTGAAATCATCAAGATAATCTTAGCCTTTATGGTACTGATTAATCCCTTTAGCGCTTTGACGTTATTTTTGGATTTGACCCGTGGTTATTCGATGAATAATCGACGCAAAGTGGCGCGTGTTGCTTGTTTGACGATTTTTATCACTATTAGTTTCTTTACGGTAGCAGGCGAGACATTACTAAAAGCACTTGGTATTTCTATCGGCTCGTTTCAGCTGGCAGGTGGTATCTTGGTGTTTTTGATTGCTCTTAATATGATGAATGGCGACGGTAATCCCGTGAAGCCCGATCAAGAAAACTTCGATGTTGACCATGTACAAGACGCGCCGCCCACCATGGCTGCAGCGGTTGTGCCTATCGCTATTCCAATGATGATTGGACCGGGTGGTATCTCGACGGTGATTATTTATTCTTCACAAGTCTCTGGTATTTTGCAAGTATCTGCCATATTGATTGCTGGTTTATTTATCAGTCTGTTTTGTTATCTAGCACTGATGGCGGCAGGTCGTATCAGTCGCTTGCTGGGTGATACTGGATTGAACATCATGAGCCGAATTATGGGGATGTTATTGGCGGCAGTTTCTATCGAAATTATCGTTAATGGCTTACGCACTTTATTTCCTGATTTAGTGTAATGACGCTGCTACGTTATGTTTGTCCGTCAGTTTTTTGATTTATTCCTCAATGGGCGTGTTGTGTATTCAACCTAGCACTGATAGTGCTGATTTATGCATGTTTAATACGTCCTAATGAAAAGTATGTGCCAACTCATATCAAATTTAAAAATCAAAGATTCGGTTAGAAGTAATATTTGGAGAATAGTCATGTCTTAAGCTATGGCTAATTAATCACCAAAAGTATTCGAAAAAACACCATTCATAAAAATATGTTACAGTGGACAGACAACTATTATCATAGGAGTTAGTCTTGAGTAATAAAAGAATTGCTATTTTAGGTGCAGGTCCAAGTGGTTTAGCACAATTACGCGCTTTCGAAGCGGCTCGATTGGCTGGTGAAACAGACTTACCTGAGATAGTTTGTTATGAAAAACAAAATGCCATCGGCGGTATGTGGAACTATAGCTGGCGTACAGGTTTAGACAGAAACGGTGAACCTGTTCACGGTAGCATGTACCGTTATCTGTGGTCGAATGGCCCAAAAGAGTGCTTAGAGTTTGCCGACTATTCGTTTGACGAGCATTTTGGTGAAGCGATCCCCTCATACCCACCGCGTGAAGTCCTAAAAGACTATATTATGGGGCGTATCGATAAACAAGATATCCAAAAATACATCCGCTTTGAATGCCCAGTACGTTGGGTGTCATTTGATGATGACACACAAAAATTCACCGTGACGGTGATGAATCATAAAACCAACGAGCAAGAAGTGGAAGAGTTTGATTATGTGGTCGTGGCGACGGGTCATTTCTCCACGCCCAACATGCCTTACTTTGAAGGTTTAGAAGCTTTCCCTGGTCGCATTCTGCACGCGCATGATTTTCGTGACGCCTTAGAATTCAAAGACGAAGATATTTTGCTCATCGGCAGTAGTTATTCAGCCGAAGACATTGGCACGCAGTGTTATAAGTATGGTACCAAATCAGTCACTATCAGCTATCGCACGCAAGCGCTTGGCTATGATTGGCCAGAGGGTATCAAAGAAGTGCCTTTGGTCACCCATTTTGAAGAAGATGTGGCGCATTTTGCCGATGGTAGCAGCCAAAAATTTGATGCCATTATTATGTGTACTGGTTATCTGTTTCATTTCCCCTTTATGCCCGATGAGTTACGTCTGCAAACGCATAACTGCTTATATCCAGCCAACTTGTACAAAGGGATTTTCTGGCAGCCAAACCCAAAGCTCATTTATTTAGGTATGCAGGATCAGTATTTCACCTTTAATATGTTTGACGCTCAAGCATGGTATGCACGTGATGTGATGATGGGCGATATCGAATTGCCTGAATTGGTACACCGTGAAGCAGATGAGAAAAAGTGGTTGGCAACTTACGCGAAGTGTGTGACGGTCAGCGATTCAATCGACTTTCAAGCCGCTTATATTCGTGATTTAACCAACGCGACCGATTATCCAGAATTTGCTGTTGAAAAACAGGGTGAAATCTTAAAAGAGTGGCAAAAAGACAAAGCCGATAATATCATGACCTTTAGAGAAAAGGCGTATCGCTCTACGTTAACAGGCACGCTATCGCCTGAGTTGCCAGAGCCTTGGTTGGACGTCCTTGATGACTCGCTTGAGCATTTTTTGAACTTAACCTTCGTTAAGCCTAAAAAGCGTAAAAAAGTATCGTAAATAGTAAAAGTTTCAGATTTCAAAAAGCCAAACGCATTTATACAAGGTGTTTGGCTTTTTTTGTACTTATACTTATATTTAGGAGCTGTGTTAACGGTTTAGCCTATCACCTATTTTTGCCTTTATCGCTGTTTTTAACTTCGGTACAGATGCCACGCCAAATACAACATGAGTATCCCTACCAAAGCATCGAGTATATTCCACGCTTTTGGTTTGGCAAATAATGGTTTGAGTAATCGCGCCCCATAACCTAACGCAAAAAAGAAAAAGAATGAGGCGCTGACTGCACCGACTGCAAATGCCAGCTTACTACTAGCACCCGTTGAAACCATGCCAACGAGTACCAATGTATCTAAGTAGACGTGTGGGTTGAGCCAAGTAAAGCCAAAACATAATAGCAGGGCTTTTTTTAAGCTGGTGACGACTTGTCCCTCGACGGTGAGTGCATGTGTGACGCGCACACTGGCATATAAGCTCTGCAATCCATAGCCTAGCAAGAATATGACGCCAGCGAATTTTGCGATATTGACCACTTGCGGATATTGCGCCGTGACTGCGCCAAAACCGCCAACGCCAGCAGAGATTAACAGCGCATCACTGACTGCGCAAAATAAGCAGACAAAAAATATGTGCTCACGTTTGAGCCCTTGTTTGAGTACAAAGGCGTTTTGTGAGCCAATCGCGATGATGAGCGATAGCCCAAGTAAGAATCCAGAGGTGTAGTCAGTCGCATTCATAATAGTGTGCTTAGCAGGGGGCGGATGAGAGGTGTTGACATTTTGCTTACTGGCAGCGCGGTAAAAAGCTGTTAAGATACGCTATTGGATAAATCTATGCAATACGAGCGCAATAAGCGTGCACGGGACGAGGGGCAAGGTAGGTCATGGTGGTAAGTCTGACAAGAATGCTAAAGTCATTTGGGCAAGCTCAAGATGACCTGCCAACGCTAGCAGCCAAAAATGCTCAGGAGATGGCTATCAGTCAAGATATAGAGGTGACTGATAATAATAGTAAAAACAATGATAAAAACGATCAAGCTGTCAGTCAGCGTTCTGTACTGACG
Organism: Psychrobacter sp. TWP2-1-2; assembly: GCF_049896785.1. Taxonomy (NCBI): domain Bacteria; kingdom Pseudomonadati; phylum Pseudomonadota; class Gammaproteobacteria; order Moraxellales; family Moraxellaceae; genus Psychrobacter; species Psychrobacter sp. TWP2-1-2. Next base: position 19,663 of record NZ_JAFCVA010000012.1, read on the forward strand.
CCGCCTGAGCGCAGCGAACGTATTTGTGATGCTTTGGCGCAAGTGAGTGATATCAGAACGCCGACACCATTGACTGATCGCTACCTGTCCAATCGCGCTCAGATGCGCCCGACCAATAGACCACCTTTTGACCCCGATACTTTATGGTATCTCAAACATGGACGCTGCCCGATTATGACTGAGCTTGTTGATGTGGTCGATGAAGCCACCCTAAACGCCATGCCCATCGAGGCGGTTGCGATACTAGACCGTATCAATGGTAAGTTAAAACGCTATCGTGAGTGGAGCAGTGAGCTCAATGAGCAGCAACAACAGCAGCATAATGAACGCCAATTTGTCATCGATAAGCTGGTGTCAGAGAGCATTCCAGAAGCCCTACATCATTACGAGCAATTACAGCGTTTTAGCCCGCACCGTACCAAAAACAGTATGGTGCAAGGAAAAATGACGGCAGGTGACATGCTGACGGATTTGTTTTTAGAGATTGATTATGAGCTTGATGAATTGTTAGATGAGCTGCATCAAACGGTGATGAATCGTTTGGCTTCAACGCACCGTTATGTCAAAAGCCGGACAAAAAGTTAATTACTAATAGATAATGGCTGTTAATTGGCATTATAAAATTAACATAATTCAGAGCTGTGATTGAATTGGGGACACGCCCTAACACGGTTTTCACACAAGCGACGCAATGCATAACAATATAGGGCTTTAATAGAGCCTTATTTTTTTGTTTAATAATAACTATCTATCTTATTTAAAATAATAAGAAATTTACCAAGCCATTTAGCCAAGCCATTTTATTCAACAATTAGGATACTCTAATGACTCAAGTTACTGCGATGTTTGTCATGTTCATTTTATATGGAGTGTTACCAGTAGCTGGGTTATATCTGGGGTACCGTGGTATCAAAAAAATGACTGCGCCTAAAATGCTTGAGTACAAAGCGATGCCGCAATTGGGTTATATCCCAGAAAAAAGCTTGCCTGTTGAAGTCAAAACAGCACTCGACCAAATCAATGAAAAAGGGGAGAAGCTGCGGGTCATTTATGGCGATACCAATAATGATGGCAAGATAGACGATAAAGACACGGTCAATGAAACCTACATTATGATTCAAAATTTAATGGACAGACATGTGCCACTTGCTGTAACTGACTATCGCCGCTTGCACGACTTAGATGTGGGGGATGGCGCGCGCGCTGACACGACCAAAATTAAGCACTCTAATGTGACTGGAAAAGAAGCGCTATTAGATGTATTACGTACCATTAATACTCAGTTTGATGATTTACTGAATGCCTCTTATCATCAAGATGGTCAAAAGCTGCTCGCGACCAACCGCTATCTACAAAAACGCTTTAATAATCCTGCTGCTACGACAGATATGCAAAAGCTCGATAGCAATGTTAGTAGTGTCAATAGTGCTAATATAGAAATTAAAGCGATTGAAAATCCAACTGGCGCAACTGGTAAGAATGTGAGTGCTGAGAATATTAAATTGTAAAGGCAAAGTGGTTTGATTAAACGATGAAGAGTAAGGGTATATGAGCATCTTAATAGGCATTGGCATTGTAACGACCGTCACCACCTTTTATTTGGGTAAAAAAGGCTGGCATGCGCTGCACAAAGCGGTTGGTATTTCGCCAGGTGTACTCACTTATCAGGATTATGATGCACCGTTGTCATTGTCCAAACTTAGTTGGCAGCAACTAAATTTACATAAAAAACACCTGAAAAATTTGTCAGAGCCACAGCTGCGCCAATTAAAACGTATCGATGAAAAAGTAACCCGCTATCAAGCGTATCAAAAGTCACTACAAGCTCAGCATAAAAAGCCTGCCGTAACCGAGCAACAGTTTTTATTGAATAAGATGTTGCACACTAGGCTGCCTGAAATGCTTGCCAGTCATCATCATCTAGCGAATATTAATATAAGCGCTGACAATGCAGATAATGAAAAAAAGGCGGAAGCCAATCAGTTATTACAGCAGGTATTTAATAATATTGAGCAGCGTCTAGATAGATTATTAGAACAAATGGAAAGTCAGCAATTGCAAGAGCTACGAGTAATGAAGAATTATATTAATAGCCACGATAGCTAAATATAAGTCGTCAGGTTGACAACGACTCTTTGTAAAACTTATATAAAAAAGCTGCCAATGATGAATAATCATTGGCAGCTTTTTTGTGGTCTACTTTAAAACGATACCATTCACAAAAATTAGAGTAGCAAGGAAAACAAGTGCAAGTACTACATATTGTAGACTAAACGAGTTTGACACAGCTAATCGTATTTTTTGGGTTTGGTATCACTTAACGCTTGTCGTTGCGGTCACGAGTATTGCGCGTACCACGGCTGGCAGGGCTAGCACTGCTTTTAGGCTTCGCGCTGCTATTGCGAGTGTCGCTACCACTGCGGCTATCGCTACGACTGTCAGTAGCACGACGCGCTTTAAGCGGCTTGCTTCTGATACGCTCTTGCTTCTCTTTCGCTGCGCCATGCAGACCCGTACCATAACGAGGACGTAAGCTCACTAGATCGGTCAAGGTGTTGATGTCTTTTCTGTCGAGTTCTAAGAAACGACCAGTACGTAGCTCTTTTGGTAGAGCAATCGTACCGTAACGCGTGCGTAGTAGACGGCTTACTTTCAGGCCTTGTGATTCAAACAAACGACGTACTTCGCGATTACGACCTTCTTTTAGTTGGACGTGATACCACTTGTTGACGCCTTCACCACCGCCTTCTTTGATATCTTCAAACTTTGCAATGCCATCTTCTAGCATAACGCCAGCCGTTAATGCACGTGCAATTTCAGGCGTGACTTCACCCAATACACGGACTGCATATTCACGAGTCACTTCGCCAGACGGATGCATCAAGCGATGCGCCATCTCACCATCATTGGTAAACAATAATAGCCCAGTTGAATTGATGTCCAAGCGACCAACCATCACCCAGCGATCATGAGTCAGTTTTGGTAAACGCTCAAAAACGGTTGGACGGCCTTCTGGATCTTTAGCAGAGCAGACTTCGCCTTCAGGTTTGTAGTAAGCGATAACACGGCGACGCTTCTCGTTTTCAGAGGTGTATTTAATCTGACGACCGTCAACGCGAATCTCATCGCCTTGTTCGACGCGATCACCAATGGTCGCAGGTCCGTTATTAACAGTAACACGCCCTGATTTTATGACTTCTTCCATTTGACGGCGTGAGCCAAGACCCATACGGGCGAGGGCTTTCTGTAATTTTTCATCTTTCATAATCATGTCCTTGAGTCGGTGGGTTTACATTTCTCAATGTAAAAAATGGGATTGACTATTCTACGCTATTTTGATGACTTTAGCACGCAAACCAGTATCTACAAAAGGTATCAATTTATCGTTTTACATTAATAAAAGAAAGTTTGCTAAATTAAAAGAGATTTCTAAAATAAAAGTTGATTAGGTTGTTATAAAAGTAAGATATTTGCACACAAATGCTTATATTTGTTTTTTAATAAAACAGTGGTTTCTTTGAATGTTATTAAGATCAGTTAAGCAGCATAACCAATACCAAATTTCTATTTTCGGCAGCATGAACCCTAAAAAATACTGCTAACACCTTTTAATATGTCCTCCTATTTAGATTTTTCTGTCTTCTTGTTTTTATCGATATGAGCTATACGCCTTTTTTGAAAAGGGTTTACCTAAAATAAATTAACTAAGAAAACTGTTCTTACATCAATGTTTATAAATATTGCGTTATGTATAGTTTAGGTGTATATTCAATAAATACATCCTTTTTTATGAATATATTGGCAGCAGCAAGGCACTTATTTTTGATTCACGAATATAAATATGAGTAACTGTTATGGTTTATAAATATTTCATTTCTGTACAAAAGCGCTCCTTAATACCGAGTGCGTCTTGCTTATTGCTGACAGTATTGCTCAGCAGTTGCACCATAAATTCAGGACTTCAGTCTGGAAAATTACCCGAGTCAGGGACATTCACTGCAGAAAACGGTCTACAATTCTATATTCAACCTTTGAGTTTGGCTAATCTACCACCTAAAGAAGCCGTCATCCTTGATCGAGATTTATATCATTTAGTAAAAACATCTGGGCGTGTCAGCTATGGCATTGCTAAAGGGGATGTTCTCAATATTATCCTGACCAGTTATCCAGATATTAATGCCTCAACGTCTAGTTTGACCGTTGACCAGCAAGGGTTTATACAATTCCCCTTAATAGGGAGAGTCAAAGCCAGTGGTCTCAGTGTGCCGCAGTTCACTGCCACTTTGCAAAGCAAGCTCCAACGCTATCTCAAATACTCAGATCCTCAGGTCAAAATCATCAACTACCGTGGTAGTAAGTTTTTCGTGGATGGTGAGGTCAAGCAGTCTGGTGAGTTTGTTATCGCAGATGTGCCCATCTCAGTATATGGCGCTATTTCTATGGCGGGTGGTACGACTGATACGGGTGATACGGGTGATTCAAACCATATCGTATTAAACCGTCAAGGCAAAAGTTACAAGCTCGGTATCCAATCATTAAATCAAATGGGGCTGTCTGCCAATCAAATATACTTACAAGACGGCGATGCTATTCATGTCAATAGCCAAAGCCGCAATAAGGTCTATGTATTGGGAGAATTTGGCAAAATTGAGCCCGTTGCTATTCCTGAGCAAGGGCTGAGCCTAGCGCATGTACTAGGTGAGTCAAATGGGTTGAATTCTAATACGGCCAACGCCGCCAAAGTATATATCGTTCGGGATAATTCAAAGTATCAATATACCAATATTTATTATGTCGACATGCAGAGCATCACAAGCTTTGCCTTGGCCAGTCGTTTTGACATGCAAGCCAATGACATTCTTTATGTTGATCCAACTGGCTTGGCGCGCTGGAATCGTATTATTAGCGCCATACTGCCTTCAACATCAGCAATCAATGTGATTTCAGGGATATAGGAGTCAGTCATGGGAGCGTTTGATCAGGTCTTGGTCGTTTGTGTTGGCAATATATGCCGCAGCCCGATGGCCGCTGCCATATTAACGGCATATTACCCAGAAAAGCACATTGACTCTGCTGGTTTGTCAGCGCTCGTAGGTCACGCAGCTGATGCCAAAGCGGTTGCATTGATGGCCACTCATAATATAGACATCAGTGCTCATATCGCCAAGCAAATTGATGAAGCATTAGTCAGTCAGTCAGATTTAATTTTGACGATGACAACCAGCCAAACCAAATGGATTGAAAATCAGTGGCCGCACTGTCGCGGAAAAACCTTTCGAATAGGGCATTGGCTTGATAAAGATATTGCTGACCCTTATCAGCAGGATGACTCAGCATTTGAGAAGAGTAGACAAGATATTATCGCTAGTCTTGAACAATGGACTGACAAGATTAGCGACGCGCCATCGATTAGAGCGTTGAAGTTCAGCGAATGCTATTAAACGATCAACATTGAGCGATGAGTATATGGTTATGAATAATATGGATTCAAAAGACCTATCAACGTCTACGGGCGAAAAAAACAATGACGACATCGATTTAATGGCGCTGGTTTTAGTATTGTTACGCGGTTGGAAAATCATTGCTCTCATGGCGATATTGGGGCTTTTACTAGGGCTTTTGTATACCCGCTATGTGAATCCCATCTATAAATCAGATGCGCTGATACAGATTGAAGAAAATACTCAAGGAATAGAGGCACTTGGCGCGAGTATCTCAGATTTGGTCGGTGCAGAAGTCAGCAAAGCGGAGACAGAAGCAGAGCTGATACGATCACGTATGATATTGGAGCCAGTGGTTGAGCTATTGCACCTGCGCATTAAACTAACAGATCCCAATATTGGTCATCTTGATAGAATAAAAAGCAATCGTACTTACACGCAATTAAACACACCGGATGATGTGTCACTTGATACCGAAAATGGCATAGTGAAAGTCCGCCAATTTGATGTATCACCAGCGTACTTAAACCAACCTTTCACACTAACAAAATCTGCTACAGGGTTTGTTTTGAGCAATGGGTTTGATGAATTCAAAGGTCAGCTTGGTCAGGCGCATCAGTTCAAAGGGTTGGACGGTCAGATTAATATCACTGTCACAGAGTTACCTGCTGATGGTTACCCAATTAATATTAGTAAGCAGACGATAAAGGCTGCGACTGACGCTATCAACGGCGCCTTATCCGTTGAAGAAAAAGGTCAAAAAACGGGGATCATTCAGCTGTCGATGACGGGTCCCAACCAAGAGCAAATCACGACTATACTCAATCAGATCGTCCGATCTTACGTCGATCAAAATCAATCTCGCGGTTCTGAAGAAACGACTAAAACACTTGCCTTTATGGAAACGCAGATCCCTCTATTAAAAGAAAAATTAGAGACTTCTGAGGCACTGTTTAATGACTTTCGTAAAAAATATGGCACGATTGATGTGGGTAAAGAAGCCGAGTTGTTATTGAATGAGAAGTCCCGCATCGATGAGCAGCTCAATGAGCTTAAACTCAAAAAAGCAGACCTAACCACTTATTATACCGAAGAACATCCACTGGTCATCCAAATTAATGAACAGCTCAAAGTGCTCAATAATAGAACAAGAGAGATAGATAATACCATTGCAGGTCTACCTGAAATACAGCGAGAGTTTCTAAAGCTATCAGAAGATACGGCAATCAATCGAGAAATCTATCTGACGCTGCTCAAAAATTATGAGCAACTTAAAATCGTCAAGGCTGGTCAAATCGGCTATGCCCGTATTATCGATTCACCGACCAGTACCTTTAATGCCATTGCACCAAATAAACTACAAATCCTGATGCTGACCACATTGATAGGCATGATGTTTGGGGTGATGCTGGTGCTCTTGAAGAACCTTGTTAGAAATGTCGTAAAAGATCCAGAGCATTTAGAGGTCAAAACGGGCATCCCTGTCATTGCAACGATTCCACGCTCACCCTTACTGTCGAGGTTGAGTAAAAAGAAGAATACCACCCCTCGCATTCTCGCTCATGTTGATCACAGTAGTTTGAGTTATGAGGCGATCAAAAGTTTAAGAACCAATTTGATGTTTGGTATGCCAATGGGGACAGCGATCGGGCAGCCCGCGCAAGTCATATTGATTACTGGGGAGAGCCCTGGTGTGGGCAAGTCGTTTATCGCTGCCAATTTATCAGAGGTATTTGCCCAGCTCAACAAAAAAGTCTTGGTCATCGATGGTGACATGCGCTTAGGTGAGCTGCATAAAATGTTTAATATGAGCCAACATGATGGTCTTGCCGATTATTTGTTGCAGGATAAAAAGCATTTTTCTCCGATTGATGGTACTCAATCAGATAGTGAGGTTCCTAGCTTAGGGGTCGAAAGCTTTATTCATCCCACTGGTATGGAGTTGATTGATTTCATACCGCGCGGACGGCAGCCGCATAATCCTACCTCTTTATTGATGGGCGAAAAATTCAATCATTTGATGGCAGAATTAAAGACTCAATACGATTATATTGTCATCGACTCACCCCCGATATTGGCGGCGTCAGATGCTATGGTACTTGCGCAACATGCAGACAAAGTACTCATCGTTACGAAGTTTAATCATTCAATAGAGGGGCAACTGGTTTATGCGATCAAGCAAATGAATAAAGCCAATGTACAAGTAGATGGCATTATTCTCAATGATGTACAGCAGGGTCTTATGGATAAATATAGCTACCATTATCATTATGCCTATGGAGATAACCGCTAGTTTGCGTGGTTGTCGCTCATAAGCAAACCAACTTAATTGGGTGGATATTATGTTTATAAAAACAGAGTCAAACAATGCTTATCAATCGTCCAGTGGTTTTAATCAATGGTCGAAGCGTGTGGCTCTGTATTTATTGTCATTACCACGCCTGACTAAAAGCACCCTCTTATTTAGTATAGATTTTGCCATGTCGATCTTTTGCCTATTATTGGCATTAATGCTACGACAAGGCTATGTGGCCTCTCATATCAGTCTTGCAGCATTGGTCTTTTATGCATTCGTGCCGGTTGCTAGCTTATATCTTATTGGTTTTTATCGCAGCGCCTCTCGAGGGTTTTTTGATGCAGTGATGGGTCGTGTGCTGCAACTGTTTTTTTTACTTATTATTGTTTATCAAGTCATCATTTATTTGAGTCCATCAGCGACGATACCGCGCTCAGCCCCCGTTATATTTTTATTTTTATTTTTTATTTGGCTGTGGAATAGTAGGCTCATGATCCGCGCGTTACTGAAACGTCTACAGGGTACAGGTCAAAGCCGTCGTCCAGATGTCTGTTGTGACAACGTGATTATCTATGGTGCAGGAGAAGCTGGTCGAGAGTTGCTAGAAAGTTTGAGGCATTCTTATCAGTACAATGTGGTGGCATATATCGATGATGATCCGCAGCTTACTGGGGCTTATTTACATGGCAAACAAATATATGCGGCTCACGCGCTTCCGTGGTTGATAGAAAAACTCAATGTGGCGCAGGTGATTTTAGCCATGCCCTCTATGAGCCGTGCTCGTAAAAAACAGATTATGGACAGTCTGTCAGGTATCTCCGTTAAGATAAAAGACTTGCCAAGCTTACGTGAGCTTGCTGATGAGATAGTAACCGTCAGTCATATACGACCCGTTGACATACTAGATGTGCTCGAACGAGAAACGGTCGAACCTGTTGCGGAGTTGCTACAAAAAAACATCACGGGCAAAAACGTTCTCGTTACCGGGGCAGGTGGTTCAATAGGTAGTGAGCTTTGTCGGCAAATCATCAAAAATAAACCTAAATGCTTAGTGCTATATGAACAGTCTGAGTATGCTTTATACACCATAGATCAAGAACTTGGTAATCTAAAAACAGCGAATGCTGATTATCAAAATATTGAGATTGTTAGCATTATCGGCAGTGTCAGTAACGAAAAAAATTAATCAATATATTCGAAAAAAACCATATAAAAACGATTTATCACGCTGCAGCCTATAAGCATGTGCCTATTGTTGAGTCCAATCCCTTTGAGGGCACCATCAATAATACCAAAGGCACCTACCATTGTGCCCGTGCTGCGATACAGGCTCGCGTTGAGACTTTTGTGCTGATTTCTACTGACAAAGCTGTGCGACCTACCAATGTCATGGGGGCGTCCAAACGCTTGGCTGAGCTGGTCTGCCAAGGATTGAGCCAAAGTAATAGTCAGACTTGTTTTAGCATGGTGCGTTTTGGCAATGTTTTAGGGTCATCAGGCTCTGTGGTGCCGTTATTTACCAAACAGATTGAGCAAGGCGGTCCGATCACCATCACCCATCCAGACATCACGCGCTATTTTATGACGATTCCAGAAGCGGCCAGTTTGGTTATTCAGGCAGGTGCGATGGCATTCGGTGGTGAAGTGTTTGTGCTTGATATGGGCGCGCCCGTCAAAATTGTTGATCTGGCAAAACGTATGATTCGTTTGACAGGTTGTGAGCTAAAAGATGATAGCAATCCCAATGGCGATATCGAAATCGTATTTACTGGCTTGAGACCGGGTGAAAAGCTCTACGAGGAGTTAATCATTGGTGAAGACAATATCGAACCTACTTTTCATCCATTGATTATGCAAGCAATGGAGCACAGCTTTCCTTTACAAGATATCGAAAATATTTTATTTGAATTTGCAGAAAAAGCAAAGCAGCAGGATGTGGTCTGGCTGAAAACACAGTTTAAGTTTTTTGTCGAAGGTTACCGAGAAGGATCTGATAAAGATGTCGAGGTAGAGAAAGTAGATACCACACTGACCAATGAAATGGGTTAATAGAGAGAGGCGCGCTGTCATAAATTCCTTATAAGTTCTGTGAGGTACTAAATTGGACAATATGTCATGAGCTCTGGAGTATTTTCATCGATACAGAGCACAATAAACAGGTTGAAAACCAGTCATTTTGTGCGAGATGTGGTCATGGTTGGTGGCGGTATTGCTGCTGGGCAGGCCATCGCCATGATTTTTATGCCATTTCTCACAAGACTATACAGACCTGAGGATTTCGGTATTGCTGCTGCCTTTACTGCTATCGTCAGCATTATTACGCCGATTGCCACTATGGGCTATGCAAATGCAATCGTGATGCCAGACAGTGACGAGGATGCTGCGGCAATTGCTCGATTGTCTATATTACTTAGTCTGGTGATAGCCGTTTTCTCATTCATTGTTGTTTATGTCGGCAAGTTTCATTTGGCAAGTTGGATGGGTATGGAAAGCACGCCAAACATGCTATATCTCATACCATTAACGCTATTAGTCGGTGCTTTTCTTTCTGTCGCTGATCAGTCTGCTATTAGAGTGGGCTTATTTAAAGCGAAAGCTCGGGCTTATGTGGAAAGCAAGTTTTTAACAGATAGCAGTAAGCTGATAGGCGGTATGATAGCACCTTCAGGGATGTTACTTATTTTATTGACGATAGCAGGGCAGCTCACAAACTTTATCATGCAGATGCTTCGTGTACCTAGAGTAGGTGTATTAAATGTCCGTCATTGGTTTGGTACTAAGGGTGTTCGACATGCCGCCATATCACAGCGTGATTTTGCGATATATCGTATGCCACAAAGTATCCTGAATGCGGCTTCAGTGGGGTTGCCAACTATCTTGTTAGCGTCATTATTTAGTGCCTCTTCTGCAGGGCAGTATTCGTTGGCTGTTCTTGTGCTTGGTGCACCCGCGATGCTGTTAGGTCAGGCGGTTGGAGAGGTTTTCTATCCTAAAATTACGCGTGCCATCAGAGCAAATTCACCTGAGGCTTATCAATTTTTATTAAAAGTGACGTTGATTTTATTGGTGGTAGGTATTGTGCCATTCGGTACAGTGTTCGTTTTTGGCGATTATCTTTTTTCTTTAGTGTTCGGTGCAGAATGGGCATTAGCAGGTAGTTATTCGCAGTGGCTGTCTATTTGGCTTTTGACCAGCTTAGTGTCTGGTGCAAGCACTGCGGCATTGCCAGCATTACGTTTACAGCGATTCCTTTTGATTCGAGAAGTGTTTGCAGTGGTATTTCGTGCTGCAGCGCTGTATGTAGGTTTTTACGTTTTTGAGTCAGATATGATAGCCATTGCCCTTTTCTCATTTGTTGGGGTTTTGCTCAGTTTATCTATCATTTATGTCGCTTTTCGGCGTCTTGTTCATATCGATGAAGTGGAGCGGTAGGTACGTTTTTTGACTGCTTTGAATGTCACAAAGGATATGTATGAGAAGTCTCAACTTGAGAGGCTCACTATGATTTCAGTTATTATCGCTGCATTTAATGCCGCTGCTACTATTGATCGTTGTATTAATAGTATTGACGTTGCGAAAAAGAGTCACGACATTGAGCTGATAGTCATTGACGATGGTTCTAAAGATAATACTGCTAGCCTATTGCATAGCTGGTCAAATGCTAGGACATGGATTATGGTGAAATATCAAAAAAATGCAGGCGTGGCAGAGGCTCGTAATACTGGGCTCGATATCGCAACCGGCAATTACATCGTTTTTATAGACGCGGATGACACCATTGATGATTGGTATTTTGATTTTGTCTTTGATCAAGCTGTTGATCGAGATGTTGAGATGTTGGCATTTGGTCATAAACGCATGATGCTGGATGGCTCTGTTATTGAGCGTCCTAATAGTGCGGCAGAATACTCACGGCAAGATATCGAGATGCTACAACTGAGAGTGACAGAGAATAGACATATATATTGGTACGCCTGCACCAAGGTGTATAGCAAAAACTTAATCGCAGAGCTGCGTTTCGATAGCGACGTCAAATTTGGTGAGGATGGTATTTTTAATATCGCATATCTAAGCAAAGCGAATCGTTTATCGGTGCTGCCAGACTGTCCATACAACTACTATGAAAATGCGACCTCTATAACAAGCTCACAATATAAATCAGGGCTTTTGGAATCCATTGAAGCGGACTATACAGCCAGAGTCAAGATACATGATTGGTCGATCAGTGCTACTGAAAAGCAAGTGCTATTATCGGACTTTGCTCGTAGTTATGTCGAGCATATGCTGCCATATTTACTTAATAATTTGGCGCATATCGATATGAAAAAGCGTCGTGCAGAGCTGGTTAAAATACGCCAGTCTTTTGTTTATCAGAACTGTTTGCCGCATTATTATCAACGACATCCTGCACGTGGCATTCGTGTATTGATTTTATGTTTTTCACGGCGTTGGTATGTTATGACGCTGGTTTTTCTTCAACTGTCTTGGTCTAAAGCAAAGGTGAAAAAATATGCTTAATATTGATTTGTTGCCTCAGCCTTTACGCAGTGATGAAAAGGGTCAAAAGCGCTGTTGTTTACTGCAACAGACAACAGCTAGCGGGCAAATGACTGAGAAGGCATTGTGGTTTTTATATCCAGCGAACTTGCCAATGCCAGAAGACGATGATTGTGATGCTTATTTACTGGCCACATTGTTGCCCGCGATGCAGATGCGAGCAGCCATTCATGTGCATGGTAGCGTGTCGCATGAGCTATTAGCCAACCTGACAGAGCTACAGTATGTTTGGAATAAGTGGTTGCCAGAGCGTTATTTTTTGATTGATATACAAGTTGATCGTATTAGAGAGAGCGACGTACAAGTAGATGGTGCGATTGCTGCATTTTCTGGTGGCGTTGATGCTCAGTTTACCGCTTATCGTCATGCGACAGGCAGAGCAGGATACGCCACACGAAATATTAAAGCAGGGGTTTTTGTGCATGGCTTTGATATACCTTTAGAGGATACAAAAGGCTTTGCCAGTGCAGCAAAAACAGCGGCAAACACACTCGCAGATATCAATATTGAGCTATTGCCAGTTGAGACAAATATTCGCACGCTTTGGTCTATCAACTGGGAAGACTATCATGCTGCTGCTATCGCTTCGGTCTTATGTGGCTTAAAACGATATGCAGGCATTGGACTCATTGGTAGTGGTGATTCTTATGATGTATTAATTAGTCCTTGGGGCTCACACCCAATCACTGACCCGCTGCTAAGTTCTGGCGACTTTAGACTCATTCATGATGGTGCAGGCTTTAGTCGGTCAGAGAAGCTTCAAGCACTTGCAGAATGGCCATTGGGTATAGAGAATTTACGTGTCTGTTGGGCTGGAGATAAGCATGATAGCAACTGCGGTCGCTGTGAAAAATGTGTTAGGACGCGTCTCAATTTTTTGGTTGCAGGTATAGATAACCCTCAATGTTTTAGCGAGCCCATGGACTCATCACTTTTTAAATCAATGGCTATAAAGGGCAGGGCTGTCAGCATAGATTGGAAGTTAATTCGTCATGAGATGATTAAAACGGGTAGAGGTCTTGAATGGCTGCCATACATTGAAAAAGCACTCAAACGTAAACCACCCCCTAACTTGAATAGATTGTTTCCTGTTGGCTCAAGGCGTCGTATGTGGGTGAAGAAGCTGTTAATGAGAAACAAATAAGGGAGCATTAAAAATGAATATTGCTGCTATAAAAAAGCTCATACCACTCAAACTAAAGAAACATTTAGCCGCTTATATGGGGGCGAGAGGTTTACCGTTACCAACTGGTAAACGGTGCTTTATTTTTCTTGCCGCTGACTATGGCAATATTGGTGATATTGCTATTTCTCACGCGCAAAAGCAGTATTTGCAACGTGTGCTGACGGATTATGATGTTGTTAGTGTTGCTATCAGTCAAACCAGATTTGTGCTCAATTCAATTAAACAGCAAATAAAAGAGACGGATATCGTCACTATCATCGGCGGCGGTAATATGGGTGGCACGTATCCTGATATTGAGGAGCTGCGCCAATTAGTCATCAAGTCATTTCCTGCCAATCGAATCGTTTGTTTTCCTCAGACACTAGATTGGAATGATTCTATTCAATCTAAACGTGCCTTGCAGCGTATTGTGAAAGTTTACGCCAAGCATCCAGATATACATGTTTTTGCCAGAGAGTCGATAACAGCGGCAAAACTCATCGAGCTTTTTGCTGAGTACAGTAATGTGCATATTGGTCTCGTACCAGATATTGTGATGAGCGCGAATGCAACAGTGCTGGGTACGACAGATTGCTTAGCGCCTTCAGGTATTTTGCGCTGCTTACGAGATGACAAAGAAGCCGCATTATCAGCTGAGCAATACGCCATGATAGACAAAGCCTTAGCAGATACTGGCTATCAAATTGAAAAGACCGATACACACGCTGGTGGTTCGCAACTCGATGAGGCACATTGCACAAAATTACTGACGGACAAGCTTAGTCAATTCCGTGCTGCAAAATTGGTCGTGACTGACCGGCTGCATGGCATGATTTTATGTTTGCTATCGGGTACGCCGTGCTTGGTACTCCCGAACGCCAATCATAAGATAAGACAGACGCAGTTGGACTGGTTAGGCGGTCATCCAAGGCTGGTGTTTTTAGAATTGGAAGAGATTGCTGATATTGCAACATTCATCGATAGCCTTTTGTCTGTGCCTCACGGTACGATGGATGAGTCTCCAGTTGATATAGCTGAGTACGATGACCTAAAAAAAGCGTTAGTAGCGATATGACGACTATCGAAACGCCATTAGTAAGTATCATCGTACCAGTGTATAACGTTGCGTCATATATCGATGCTTGTTTGGCATCCATCAAGCAGCAGACTTATCAGAATATTGAAATTATCGTTGTAGAAGATTGCTCCACTGATGATTCAAAACAAGCACTTGCGTCACATCTTATGGATGAACGCATCAAAGTCATTCAGCATCATAAAAACAGTGGTCTTTCTACGGCACGTAATACTGGTATCAAGTCTGCGATAGGCGAATACATGATGTTCGTTGATTCTGATGACACTATAGACCCCCGCTTGGTGGCAGCGTGTGTGGATTGTGCGCTCAGCACGAATGCAGAGGTCGTGACGTATGGCTTTACGCCATTCAAAGATGGCATCACAGAGACAGATCTGCCGTATCCGGCTAGCAATTTAGCATTTGAGGCAACCAAAATAGACGGCTTATATTTTAGCTTACCGCATTTTGCATGGCTCAAATTTATTAAATCTAGCGCAGTGCGGTCGGCCTCGTTACAGTTCCCAGTGGGTCTGTACTACGAAGACTGGCCTTTTCATTGGCATCTTGGCTTAGCTACTAATATTAAATATCACCTGCCCATTGATTTTTATCTATACAGACAGCGCGGCACGTCGATCACAGGGTCAACAGATAAAAAACTATTAGACCTTTTCGTTATCCACGCAGAAGTCATTAGTTTAGTAGAGGACTATCAAGCGGATGAGGTTAAAAAAACACTCGCCAATAAAATTAAACAAAGTCATTGGAGTATCCTTACTCGTATAGATAATGACTATTTAGCAGCTGCATTGGCACAAGCTAAAAAAGCAGATAAAACGTTACGACTAAAAGGTTATAAGAGCGATTTGACCGTAAGACATATACTGATTAGTAATATCGTACGTATGCCGACTCAAGTTGCCTTGCTGATGTTACAGGTGCTTCGTCAAGCGCTAGGCAAAAGAGCAAGGGTTAACGGTCAAGAGAAAGCAGATTCAGAATAGTTTTAAAAAATACGTTTGGTTTTATGGCTTCTTAATAGGTAAAGAGATGACTATTCAGAGAGTGCTGCACATCGTGGGGAAAATGGATCGGGCTGGGGCAGAGACCATGCTCATGAGTCTATATCGCCATATAGATTATAGCCAGATGCAGTTTGATTTTATCACCTTTACCGACGAGGTCGGTGACTATGATGCTGAAATAATAGCGCTGGGCGGTAGGATTATACCGATTTTAGCGGATCATTCATTAGCGCGTATGTGGAAGCTTAAAAACTTCCTTAAACAACATCCTGACTATCAAATCATTCATGCTCACATGCTATTAAACAATGCTTTTCATCTGCTGGCTGCTAAAGGTGCTGGCGTGCCGCATCGCATTTCACATTCTCATAGCACCAGTAATGGGAAAACCAATATTGTTAAAAAAATATATGAACAATGGGCATTCATTACCAATCGTAAATTGGCCACGGATAAAATGAGTTGCGGTGAACAAGCGGCAAATTACCTATTTGGCAGCATAAAAGATGTGTGGCTACTGCCCAATGCTGTGGACATAAAACAGATGATGACAGTCGCTAACCAATCAAGACAGTATATCGACCAAGAATTTGGCGATGAGGGGCTAAAAATCATCCAAGTTGGTCGTCTAAATGAGGTTAAAAACCATCAGTTTTCTGTAGAGGTCGCTGAGCAGTTAAAACAACGTCAGATCGCCTTTACCTTATATATTGTTGGACAAGGTTCATTGGATATGAGGCTCAGGCAACAAGTAGCAGATAAATCACTCCTAGATACGGTCAAGTTTTTGGGGATGCGTACGGATATCACAGAATTAATGGCCAGCGCCGACTATATGATTATGCCTTCGTTGCACGAGGGTTTCCCTGTCGTCTTGGTCGAGAGCCAAACAGTTGGGTTAAAGGCGTTGGTTTCTGACCAAGTATCACCTGAAGTAGATTTAGGACTTGGATTAGTACAGTTTTTACCGATTCACTCAGCCAAGGATTGGGTTGATTGCTTATTAGCGCCTAAACAGCCAAAGCCCAATGAAAAAGACATAACCACAGCGCTGAATTTATATGGATTTAGTGCTGCTACCAACGCGCAAATACTAATGCAAAAGTACTTGAATATGTGACAGAGTAGTTGCTTCTTATTTATAGTTGTTTCAAGGTAGTTTGGACGGAATGAGAAAAAAATCGAGGTGGATAGGAAGGCTATAGTTATAAGGCTATAGTTATATAGGTACTGGACGGTACAAAAGATACTAGACGGTGTAAACCTGCCACTATATTCGATTTATATAAGATTGACGACATTTACTTTTATAGAGGGTTAAATGCTTCCATACCTGCTGGTTCTTAGCCTTGTTATTTTTTGGATCGTACTGGAGAAAAAATCTCTCAATCGTACGTCTTTTTGGCTGCCGCTAATTATATTAACATTGTTTGCAGGTCTTCGTAGCTACCGAGTCGGTACGGATACAGGAAACTATACGAGAAATTTCAACAGTCAATTGAATGCCGAGTACTTTAGGTTCAACGAAGACATTGAGTTCGGTTATCAGTTATTAGAGTATGCGTTGTTACGTATGACCACTCATTACTTTTGGCTGCTTGTTATTACCAGTTTAATTATTGTCTATTGCTATCTTAGAGTGATTAAAAAATACAGCGTCAATTATTGGTTTTCTGTATTTTTATTTATTACATTAGGGGTTTATACTTTTTCTTTTAATGGATTGCGTCAAGGATTGGCAATGGCGATCTTTACCTTGGCCATTCCTTATCTGTTAGAAAAACGATTTATTCCATACCTGTTGATTTGTGCAATTGCTTCATTATTCCATGTAACCGCATTATTTATGATTCCATTTTATTTTATCGTTAATTTAAGAGTAAAGCCTTTATATAAAATTTTGGCAACATTCTTAGGGTCGCTATTAGTGAGTGGGGTATTGGTCGCTTATATTTCTTCTACTAACGATAGATACGAGGGTTATGCGAAAGCATCCGATGAAGCAGGCGGGTTTTTAACGCTTGGTTTTTATACGGCTATCATGATTTTAATCATCTTGGTCAGTTATCTGTATAAAATTAAAGACAAAGATTTTCAAAGATTAATAACATTTTACGCATCAGGCGTGGTTTTTATCATACCGTTAGCGATGTTGGGAACCAGTCCTTCAGGTCCTCAAAGGCTGCTTGCTTATTTTACATGGACATTGGTTTTGATACTGCCTATGATTTTAAAAAGAATCAATAATATTTATTTATATATAGCGAGTATCGTTATTTTTCTCATGTATTTTGTCTTGACGACATCGAGATTTAGTAACTTGAGTCCGTATATTATCAATCCGATATTTGAGGTTTTCTAATGAAAAATCAGACATATATATCTATTGGTATTCCCATTTATAATGCTGAAGCGTACTTGGAAGATGCTATCAAATCCATATTGGCTCAAACGCATGAGTTATGGGAGCTTATATTGATCGACGATGGCTCTACTGATGCGTCATTGGCCATCGCCAAGCGTTTTGAAGAGTCTGACCATAGAATAAAGGTCATTGCTGATGGCATAAAAAAAAACTGCCTGCTCGATTAAATCAGCTTATTGAAGAAGCGAACTATGATTATATAGCGCGCATGGATGCCGATGATCTCATTCATCCGGATAGACTAGCGATTCAATTAAGTTTTTTAGAAAAAAATCCAGATTATGATCTAGTTTCTACAGGTGTCGTGTCTATTGATAATTTTAATAAAGTTTATGGTTGTCGTCATGTCGATCAAATTTATACAGAATTTAAAGAAATAGCCGCGGCTTATCCTATTGTACATGCTGCTGTTTTGGCAAAAAAGAGTTGGTATGAACGAAATAAATATAATGAAAAATATCCAAGGTCTGAAGATTATGATTTGTGGTGTAGAGCTATCTCAAATCAAGATTTAAATTTAGCGGTATTGCCTGATTTATTATACTATTATAGAGAAGAAGGAAATTTATCACTATCTAAAATAACGAGGTCATACAAAGACAGTTTTAAAACGTACTGTGAATATAAAGGAAACAGTTATTTAGGTTCTTTAAAATTATCAGCAAAACTGACAACAGTTACTTTTTTAGATTCGATAGGATTATTACAAAAGATAGCCAATAAAAGAAATAAATTAACAATATCTGACACGCTAAGAAATCATCATCAGTCAGTGGTAAATAGTATTTGTGCTAAATAATATTATTTATAAAATGTCACTGATAAAATAATATATAAAAAATGCTGAGGTGCTGAAATGACATTAAAGATATGCTTTCTAATGACAGATGCGGTGTCATTTAATGTGCTATATCGTGATCAGCTTGAATACATTAGAGACCATGCGGATGTTGATATCACCTTAATCTGCGGTGGCGATAAACAGCAGTTAGATATTTTACGTGAGCGCAAAATAGGCAAGGTGATTAATTTACATTTTCAGCGTAAGCCTTCTTTGTTTAAAGATGCTCAGTCACTCGCGCTTTTAACCCGTTATATGCTATCGAATCGTTTTGATGTGGTGGTTTATTTAACGCCTAAAGCCTTGTTATTAGGGAGTATCGCAAGTGCTGTTGCATTGCAAAAGAGACGAATTGCTTTTAGCGTGGGTAGAGCCTATGAGAATTTTTCAGGTTTAAAAAAGAGGGTGTTTCAGGGTCTGGATATATTAAGCTTTGGCTTATCTCACGAGGTTTTATTTGTTTCTGAGTCTTTGCTCAGCGTATGCTTGGCAGAAAATATCCTCAAAAAAAGCAAGGCAACTGTCATTGATAATGGCTCATTTAACGGCATCGATACTGATTTGCTGCAACCTATGGCTCAGCTAGAACAAGAAGCATTAAGAAAGAGGTACAAGATACCTGACAATATCTTTGTGATTTGCGTGGTAGGACGAGTTTGTGATGATAAAGGCTTCAAAGATATTGAGTATATATCAGAAAAACTAAGAGCAGAAAACGTCTACTTTATGTTCATAGGAGACTGTGAAGACGACGTAGGAAAAGTAGTCGTTGAGAAAGTTGTCAAAGATAATAGAGGTGTATATATACCAGCCAATCCAAATGTGCACGAGGTTTTTCAGTGTGCTAATTTACATTTATTTTTGAGCTATCGTGAAGGGTTTGGCAGTGTCGCTATTGAAGCAGCAAGTTGCGCTGTTCCAACTTTTGCCTATGATGTCGTTGGTGTAAAGGATAGTGTCAAAGAAGGTATCAGTGGTCGAAAATTTAATTTTAAGGATATGTCGTCTGTCGCCGAAGCGATCAGTGCTGCTGCTACTGATAGAGAATTTGAAAAGAGATATCCTGAGGCAAGAGACTGGGCCATTGCAAATTTTGAACGCAAGCAATTATGGCAAAGTTATTTAAGTTTTTATTTACGTAATAGGGATGACCGCGTAAACGACAAAAGGCGGGCTGCAAAATGATAAAGCGACTATTTGACATCACGGTGGCCACGACGGCCTTGGTAATACTATCTCCTGTTTATGCTATTACGGCTTATAAAGTCAAAAAAAACTTAGGCTCACCAGTGATATTTAAACAAACTCGCCCTGGTCTAAATGGCAAGCCGTTTGAGATGATTAAGTTTCGCTCGATGAAAGATGCGATCGATACAGAGGGTAATCCTTTAGAAGATGATGAGCGTTTGACGGCATTTGGTAAGACCTTGCGTAATAGCAGTCTCGATGAGCTGCCTGAACTATGGAATGTGATTAAAGGTGATATGAGTTTGGTGGGGCCACGACCACTATTGATGGAATATCTGCCGCTATATAATGATGAGCAAGCGCGTCGCCACCGTGTACGTCCGGGTATTACGGGATATGCACAAGTTAATGGTCGCAATGCGATTGGTTGGCATGAAAAATTTACGCTCGATACATGGTATATCGATCATCAGTCATTATGGTTAGACATTATGATCTTGGTTAAAACAGTAAAAAAAGTCATTATCAAGGATGGTATTAGTGCTGATGGTGAAGCGACCATGAGTAAATTCACAGGTAATAGCGTCGATAAAAACACGCTTTGATGAGGAACGCATGCTAAATACTCCTTTTTCACCTTGGCCTAGTTTTACTCAGAAAGAAGCGGATGCGGTCAGTCAAGTATTGTTATCCAACAAGGTCAATTATTGGACAGGGCAAGAATGCCGTCAGTTTGAAGAGGAGTTTGCTGATTGGGTGGGTAGCAAATACGCGATTGCATTGGGCAACGGAACTTTAGCATTGGACGCGGCATTGCAGGCACTTGGTATAGGTGTGGGTGATGAAGTTATCGTGACGCCGCGCACTTTTATTGCCAGTATCTCCTCAGTGGTTAATGCAGGCGCGACGCCCATTTTTGCGGATGTTGATGAGGCGACAGGGAATATCACTCCAGAGTCGATAGCGGCGGTATTGACGGACAAAACTAAAGGCATCGTCTGTGTACATTTGGCAGGTTGGCCCTGTGATATGGATGGCATTATGGCATTGGCAGATCAGCATCATTTATATGTCATTGAAGACTGTGCACAAGCGCATGGTGCACGCTATAAAGGTCGCAGCGTTGGTAGTATCGGTCATATTGGCGCGTGGAGTTTTTGCCAAGATAAGATCATGACCACAGGCGGCGAGGGCGGCATGGTCACCACCGATGACGAGCAGTTATGGCGAAAAATGTGGGCGTATAAAGATCATGGCAAAAGCTATGCGGCGGTCTATGAGACCGAGCAGCTGCCCGGCTATAATTGGCTACATGAGAGCTTTGGCACCAACTGGCGCATGACCGAGATTCAAGGCGTGATTGGGCGTATTCAATTGGCACATATGAGTGACTGGATAGCGAAGCGCCGTGCTAATGCTCAAGCGATATTAGAGGCATGTGCTAAATGGGAAGAAAAAGGCTATCTATCGGTGCCGACATTAGAGCAGACCTCTCAGTTTCCAAACTCTAATCATGCCTATTATAAATTGTATGTTTATGTGCAACCAAATAATCTAGCTGAGGGCTGGACACGTGATCGCATCATTGAAGAAATAAATGCGCTGGGCGTGCCTTGCTATTCAGGGTCTGCCTCAGAGGTATATTTAGAAAAAGCATTCGATGATACAGGCTTGCGTCCAGAAAACAGACTGCCAATAGCAAAACAGTTGGGAGAGACCAGCTTAATGTTTTTGGTTCATCCTACCTTAACCACTGCCGAAATCGCGCAAACGGTAAATGCAATCGATTGCGTATTTGCTTTAATGATTCAGTGATGTGAGAATATCGCTTATTAAGGCGTGTTGATTATTTATAAGTAGTTGCAGCTATTGGCTTTTATTTTTGATTGGACTTTCTTTCAAAACAGTAAAGGTTGTCAAGGTTGCATCGGCAGTGGCATGATATTGCTGGATTGGCGAGTGATAGAAACTTATAAGTATCCAAGTCTTATCTCACGCTAGGATTTTTTAGCCCAGACAGGTACAATATCAGTCTTAATCATACATTGATCAAGCATAAGACAGGCATGCAAGTAGTTGCGGGCGCTGTCTTTCTTTTTTTTATCGCACCCTCTATTGGAGTTACTATGTCAACTGCCCAAGGATCTGCTACCGTTTTGGACGGTAAAGCACTTGCTAAACAAATAGAACAGCAACTGAGTACGCGTGTAGACGCTATCAAGAATAAAACAGGACGTACCCCAAGCTTAGCGACGATATTGGTCGGCGACGATCCCGCTTCTGCGACTTATGTACGTATGAAAGGTAATGCTTGTAAACGTGTCGGCATGGATTCTATACGCGTTGAGATGCCAAGTGCGACGACCACTGAAGAGCTGATGACGAAAATAGATGAACTCAATAGCAATCCAGACGTCCATGGTATTTTGCTGCAGCACCCAGTACCTGCACATATCGATGAGCGTGCTTGCTTTGAGCAGATTGACTTGGCAAAAGACGTTGATGGTGTGACCTGTCTTGGCTTTGGTCGTATGGCGATGCAGCAATCTGCTTATGGTTCATGTACCCCACAAGGCATCATGCACTTATTAGAGCATCATAATATTGAGCTTGCTGGTAAGGAAGCCGTAGTTGTAGGTCGCAGTGCCATCTTGGGTAAACCAATGGCGATGATGCTATTGAATGCCAACTGTACGGTAACGATTTGCCATTCAAGAACGCAAGATTTAGAGTCGCATATTAAGCGTGCGGATATCGTGGTTGGGGCAGTGGGCGTGCCTGAGCTGATCAAAGCTGATTGGATCAAAGCGGGCGCTGTGGTTATCGATGCAGGCTTTCATCCAACGGATAATGGCGGCGTCGGTGATATTGAGTTGCAAGGCGTAGAAAATATCGCCAGTGCTTATACGCCTGTACCGGGCGGCGTGGGTCCAATGACCATTAATACCCTTATTCGCCAAACGGTTGATGCTGCTGAAAAATCTGCCGGTTTGAATATCGGCTAAAAAGAGAGTCATACGAATACTGATTGCCGATAAATAAGGGGCCTGAGGTAATATATACTCAGGCTAAATCAACCACATCTCAGTTGATAGGACCTAAACATGGCTAAAAAAAACGTAGGTGTTCATGAGCGACTACAAGGTATCGGTAGAGAGTTTGTCGATGTCTGTCATTACGTTATTTTATTTCTAATCAGTGTGGTTGTCGTTTGGACCGCTGGCAAAGAGTTCGTTGGTATTGTTCAAAAAGGCTCAGCGGATTTAAAAGACATATTGATGTTGTTTATTTATCTTGAGCTGCTGGCCATGATAGGTATTTATTTTAAAACCCATCGTCTGCCGGTACAGTTTTTGATATTTATCGCGATTACTGCTTTATCACGACATTTGGTGGTTGATGTACAGGCGGTCTCAGACTATTTCCATTTATGGCTGCTGGCGACAATTTCTGTGGCCATTATGCTATTGAGCGGTTCTATCGTAGTATTAACTTGGACAGCAAAAACGTTTGGCCGTCCAGAGGACAATCTTGATAAACAGCATGCAAACTTAACGATTAAAGCGCTGTTACCTGATAATGCTCAAGCGCCTGATAGTCATACCAAGCATCGCCGTGAATAACTATTAAATAGCAGCATAAAAAAGGGTTACCACTGGTAGCCCTTTTTTTGCCTTCTTAAATCTCACATTTTATTGTTTGAGTGTTAAATGCCCTTTAAAAAGGTCATTAATGTTTGTTTTTGCGTGGCGGATAACTGTGTAAAGCGCGTCTTTGTACCTTCTGCTTCACCACCATGCCAGAGTATCGCTTCAGTCAAGCTGCTGGCACGACCATCATGCAAAAACCGCGCTTCTGGATCACGTGCCACAATGCCAATTCCCCACAATGGCGGTGTACGCCACTCAAAGCTTTCTGCATTTTTCTCTTTCACGCTGTCATCTAGTCCAGCGCCCATATCATGCAGTAATAAATCAGTATAAGGATAAATGTTTTGCTGTGATAGGAGCGGGAAGCGATCACTATTGCCTGTTTTTTGTTTGGGTGTGTGACAGCCAGCACAGCCGACTTGCGCAAACAGTTGCGCTCCTTTATTAAAATCTGATAAATCGTCTATTCGTCTTTCAGGTACGGCAAGGGCGGTCATAAAATCGGTCACAGCGTCTAGACTGCTGTCTGAGACTTCTGGAGAGCCGCCATTCGCTGCTGTCCAGCAAATAGGCTGATTCACTGTACAGTTAGGATCCATAAATACCGAGGTGGTCAAACCCATATCTTGCGACATTGCATTGGCGTTTTGGGTACGCAGGCTTGAGTTAATCGCCTTCCATCCAAAGCGGCCAATGCGCTGCTGTTTGCCATCTTGTACCCAATGTACGCGGCCACTGATACCGTCTTGATTGTTATCATCAGGGTCAGCTGCCGCAATGATATGCGCTTCAGGAATGAGGTCGAGCAAGCCCATGCCGACCAATTGCGGTGAGATACGTCCGCTAATTGCTGTATTTCCTAAGGGTTGATTAGGGTCAGTTGGAGTAAAGCTAAACTGTATGCCAGCAGGCTTGTCATTTTGACTGGGCATTGCTGCGTAGCGCATGCTCCCTTCGGGATTGATACTTGTGGCAATACTTTGATGCTGCATCTGTTCACCGTAATAAGCATGTGGCAGGCCTTGCTTATTACCCAACCGGAATAAAATCGCATCACTTAGCTGACCATTGGCTGCATAAATGGGTTTGCGACCTTCAGCGCTATGGCATTGGGTACAGGCATTGGCATTTAACAGTGGCCCCACACCATCGAACAGTACGCGACCCTCATTTGCTGGTGTCCACTCTGTGATAAATAACTCACGTCCAGGTGATACCCCGCCTAAAGCGCTGCTCGGTAGATTGGGCATGATTTGCAAAAAAGGCTGTGATCCATTGGCGGCAATCGTAGCACTGCCACCTGCTGGCTGCCAGTTGGTATCGATTTCTGGAGTGTCAGGAGTAGTGGGTGGGTTGGGTGCGTTAGTATTGCCATCATTACTGGAATTATTTGAATCATCTGAGCCACCACAAGCAGTGAGCAGCAGCGCGATACTTACACTGAGTAGTGTGTTACGTATGATGGGAAGTGATGTATACAGTGAAGAATTTGATATGGTTGACGAGTTTGATCGTAAAAACATGGGCTGACCTGAAATGGCTAGAATATAAGGGGCTAGGGTGTATCTTCATCGTCAGCCTATTTAGAGGGCTGTCGATTTAATTGAGGATATCCTGAGGATTATGCGATAAGCTACCGCGCAATAGTTAGGCGTATTGACTTAAACAAGCAGCATAAACGAGACTGCTTGTTTGAGAATTTTATGATAGGAAATTCAACCAACTATGCACTGTTCGCTTCGTCATGCTTAAAGCACTTATAGCTGACTAGGTAAAGCAACTGGGATAGGGTTATTGTACATCCAAATATGAGTGGTGTCTTTGTTGCCGAGTGAGCCTTCAAAGCTCCAGCCCCACGTAAATAAATGACCAGCTTTCAGCGTATTATTATCTTGATCAAACGATTTTTCATGAGCAATCAGATGCATGGCACCCATGGCCATATTATCGATATTCTTTAGATTCGGCAGCTTATTGGTTGGTTCATCTAGGTCGTTGTAAATGGTCTTGCCTGCGCCATTTGTCTCCCCAAACATGCCCCATGCATAGAGAATACCATCCGTTGTTGATGAGCCATTATTAGTGGCGACATTATCCAGTAACGCATAGCTGGCATTGCCATTGGCATAGACGCGGCGAACTTCTTTATCTGTAAACCAAGGCAGTTTGGTCGGTGAGGTAATGACATCTGCCCATGCCTTTTCGCTGCCATTAAATGTCTCACCATTGTAGCCCAATTGACTAGTGGCATTTAACCCCCAACCATACACTGCGTCTTTATTGGTCAATGCTAAGATATGGTCTTTGCCAGCCGTCAATTGGGTCACTTTTTCTACATCTATAGCGGGTTGGTCGTCAGCTCTTTGAGTGGCGTTATCTGTCTTAGCAGTAATGGCGTTATTAATCGTTTCATTAATGACATGAATACGTACAGGGGTTGTATTGACGTTGATACATTTGGTTGTAGTGTTACAGACTTTGCCTTTGCCAAGGTTGGCGTAAGCATCGCTGCCCCAACCCCAAACCTGACCTTTGTCATCTAAGGCATAAGAGCTATTGCCACTGACAACCACCTGCACGATATGTCCTGCCTCTGTGGCTGCTGTAAAGTCAACTTTGACAGGGGTGCTGCTATCGGTGCTGGTATTATTACCGAGCTGACCATACCCATTGGCACCAAAGGCCCAAACCGTACCCTCTTCGGTCAATACCAAGTTATGGCTATAGCCGGGTGCGACCATGACGGCGTTTTCGATACCTTCGATCGCGCTGATATCCAAACGACAGTCAGCAGTCTTGCTACAATCATTACGACCCCCATCACCGCGACCCAGCTGCCCGTATTTGTCTTCGCCCCAACTATAAACTTGACCATTTTGAGCAATAGCGAGTGAATGATTTTGATTAAAGCCAATAGATAACAAATCTTTTGGTGCGCTGTTCATTAGCATCGGCGTGTCTGGATGTCCCATAATATCGCTGATTTTTGTGGTCAGACCGAGTCCTGTCTGACCATAGTTGTTGCGACCCCAACCATATAGCTGACCATCACGCAGGGCAGCGGTATGCGAACCACCTGCCGCTATGGTATCGCCTACGTAGATGATTTTGGTTGAGCGCATGATATTACCGGCATTGTCTGTGGCTTCTAAGACAATGGTATTGCTACCTAGCGTTAATAAAATACGATCATCAAAATAACCATCAGCATCTAGCGTTAGCGCTTGGGCTGATTCGTTATTATGCATATAAGTCAATGATTTGACGCCGCTGCTATCTTGTACTTGTCCTGAGACAAATACCGCTGCAACCGCGCTATAGCCATCAGTAAAGTTGCTATCAGTGGTTAGTAGTGGCGGTGTCCCATCTATGATAGCAGTGGCTGTGTCGGAATCACTGCCACAAGCAGTAAGAATCAAGGCTGCGGTAACGACCGCGACAGCTTGAGTAAGACGGGATAAACGCATAAAAACCTCGATAGATGCAAATTGACAATATGTCAGTACGCCAGCCGTAAAATAACAAAACCGTCCCATACAAATCCGACGGTTGTAGGGTTTGTGCTATTGACTGAGTCAATCATATATGATGGCATTGGAATAATAGAAATGGCGGCAAGAGTTTAGCAATAATAAATGTGAATAGTATTACAAATAAGAATTATTATCAATAATAAAGTGGAAAAACAGCACCATGAAGGATGCTGTTTTTAAAAGCTGAACGCTGACTATCAATGAAACATCAACTATAAATTTTGGTTATAACCATTTAAGCCTTTTAAAATTGTAATATAAATAGCCACATAATGACCCAATGATGAGCATGATGACAAAGTAGGAATATTGCCAATGCAGCTCGGGCATAAAATCAAAGTTCATCCCATAGATACCTGCAATGGCCGTCGGTACAGCTAAAATACCTGCCCAAGCAGCAAGCTTACGCACCACCTCGTTCTGTCCCATATTAACCATGGCCATATAGGTATTCATGACCACACTCAGCATCTCATTCAGACCATTAATGGCGTCTAATGAGTGTAGCAAATGGTCATTGACGTCGCGAAAGTAGGGCTTAGCGGCCTGAGAAAAACCAGAGACCATCTCGCTTTTTTTATGATTGATAAAAAAACTACAGATATCTTGTACTGGCAAAATAATCGCCCGCATATGTACGAGTTGCGATTTGAGCTCATAAAGGTTTTTTAATGTACCTTTATCAAACTCATAGGTAAACACGTAACGTTCTTGCTCACGCAAATAGCGACCTAAACGATCGGTAATCGGCATATAATTATCCACGATAAAATCGAGAATAGCATGCAGTACAAATATCGGCCCCATACGCAGCTTTTCAGGGCGACGATGACAATGCTCACGGACAGGTGCGTAGGAGTTTGATGGACCATTACGGATGGTAATCAGGTAGTTTTTGCCCATAAATATCGCGGTGGTACCATAGCGAATGACATTGTCCTCAAGCTTAGCGGTACGCAATACCACAAACACCATGTCATTGTCGTAGTTCTCAACTTTGGCACGTTGATGATCGGCGAAAGCATCTTCGATTGCCAGTTCATGTAGCCCAAAGGCTTCTTTGACTTTGACCATGGTTTCTAGGCTTGGATCATAGAGACCAAGCCAAATAAACTGACCATTATTATTTAATGCACGACTAACATCGTTTAGCGCCAATTTATCGAGATTTTCACCCGTTTTACGTGAGTAAGCATAGCAATTGACGACTTCATCGGCACTGGAAGAGTCAATATCTTCATAGCGTTCAGAGTCAGGATCGTAGACCGTCATGGTCTCGATGGTGTCCTCAGTGGTGGTATCAGCATCGCCATAGATATAGCTGTCGTCATTGTCTAGATAGAGATGTTCATCATTCATATCGGCGTAAATACGATTGATATTAGAGTTAGGTGCAATACGCGCGGTTTTTTTGATCAACTGGTCGTTATTGTTTTCCATACACCCTCCCTTTATAAAGTAAAAAACGTGTCACAATCAGAACTTATAATGATTGTTATTAATAATGATCGTTATTAAAGGGCGTAACTTTTCAAAGTATCAATATCGACCAAGCTCAATAAGCTTTCGTGGCAAGCTTCTAGTTTGATTTGCGGGGCAATATCAAAGTCCAAAGCTTCAACCCAGCGTAACGCACAAATGCACCAATAATCACCAGGCTTGAGGCCAGAAAATCCATACTCAGGTAGCGGCGTAATCAAATCATTGCCGCGACTGGCAGAAAAGTTCAAAAACTCGCTGGTCATCTTGGCGCAGACGGTGTGTTGACCAACGTCATGGTTGCCAGTATGACAAAATCCATTACGGTAATAACCAGTAATAGGGTCAAAGCAGCAGCTGGCAAGTGCCGTACCTAAGACATTGGCTTGATTGTTGGCAGGGTTTGGATGGTAATCAGATGACATAAGGCTTCCGAGATAAAAATATGGCTTAGTGTACCATGAGTCGGTATCGAAGGCGTTGTTCTCACTTTGCTCATTATTTTCTTTGTGATATAAAATGATGGTAACCATTTTTGAGTCAACGATTACTTATATAGTCTACAGATAACCTTCATAGATTAAGTGCTAATAAGACGTAATTAGATAGTAATTGTGGCTAATTGTCACTAGGCGAACCTTGGCTGCTATGCTAAACTAAAGCATAAAGTGCCTTGATTATTTAACGCCGTTTATTAGCGCATAAAGATACTCGTCTTATCATTCTAACTTATACTTATTACTCACCCTTTTGCGGCTACCTAGTTTGTTTATAAATAATTGGGTCAATGATGTTGCGCGTTAAAAATAAAAATGCTTGGCGTCAATGCAATTGTAAATATAACCTTTAAGTACCGCATCAGTACCGCGTTTTTGGTAAGCGATACGCCAAACAAGGATTTATTGTGTCTGTCAGTTCTGATTCTGCAAAACTTGCCCAGTTAAATACGACTAATGAAGCGGCGCCTCAGCCTGCTGAAAACACTGCTACCTCTACTAGCATGCCATATTTGAACAACTTTGCCAGCGACGTTGCCAATAGCTGGTTGCTGCCTGATGGGGTGGTAGATGTGCTGTTCGAAGATGCGCGTAAGCAAGAAGTGCTTAGGTATCAGCTGACTCAGCAACTTATTGGTCATGGTTATCAGTTGGTCAATCCACCAATGATTGAATTTACTGAGTCATTGTTGAGTGGTGCCTCAGAAGATTTAAAGCGTCAAACTTTCAAGATTATCGATCAGCTAACGGGTCGCTTGATGGGTCTGCGTGCGGATATTACCCCGCAGATTTTGCGTATTGATGCGCATCATGGCGGCACAGGTATTGCACGTTATTGCTATGCAGGTGATGTGATTCATACCTTGCCATCAGGGCTATTTGGCTCACGTACGCCTTTGCAGCTCGGCGCTGAAATATTTGGCTGTGCTTCACTTGCCGCAGATATTGAGCTGATAGATGTGTTGTTTGGCATGATAAATAAGCTAAATATGAGTGCGACGCTGCATATAGACTTGGGTCACGTGGCGATATTTAAGCGTCTGGCAGAGTTGGCAGAGTTGTCTGATAATGACACTGAGCAACTCATGCATTTATATGCCAATAAAAATCTACCAGAGCTAAAGCGTGTCTGCCAGTTATTGTCAATGGGTGATGATTTTTATGCATTAGCACGTTTTGGTCATGATATTACCAATCTATTGGCGAGATTGTCAGAGACTGCACAGCAGGACACGCAAGTCGCGACTGCTATCAATGAATTACAACGCTTAAAAACACATCTACAAGACCAGTGGCAATGCCCTGTGAGTATCGATGTGACGGAATTATCAGGCTATCATTACCACACGGGTATCGTATTCAACGGCTATATCAATAGTGAGACGCAACCTCTGGTACGTGGCGGTCGTTTCGATGGTATGCAAAGCGGCAACCAGTTAGCAATCAATCAGCCACGTGAAGCCACGGGCTTCAGTATGGATGTCAGTCGTTTGCTTGCACACACGCAGCTTGAGGCACCAATCATCGTATTGGTCGACTATGAAGCCTTGAGCAGTGCAAACCAAGAACAGAGACAGATACTGCTACAGCAGGTTGAGAGTTTACGTGAGCAAGGCTATCGCGTCACCATGCCATTGAATGCAGAAGATCGTCCCTCTGATATGACGCATCTTTTGAGCTTTACAGATAATCATTGGCAGTTACAAAGTATTTAAGCATTAGTTTTTAATATTAATATTAATATTAGTATTATTACCATTTTTTAACGTCTTTAAAATCAAGATAACGAAAGTTATCACAGGTTTTAAACCGTTATTGCACACACCTCAATACATTAAAGGTAAGGACTGATCATGGGTAAGAATGTCGTAGTTTTGGGTAGCCAATGGGGCGATGAAGGTAAAGGTAAAATCGTCGATTTACTAACCGAAAAAGCTTCAGCAGTTGCACGTTTTCAAGGCGGACATAACGCTGGTCACACGTTAGTTGTCGATGGCAAAACCACCATCCTACATTTAATCCCATCAGGTATTTTACGTGAAGGCGTTACCTGCTTCATCGGTAATGGCGTGGTGTTAGCACCTGACGCATTATTAAAAGAGATGAAAGAGCTTGAAGACAACAACGTACCAGTACGTGAGCGTCTGCGTATCTCTCCAAACTGCCCACTTATCATGCCGTATCATGTGGCACTTGACCAAGCACGCGAAGCTAAACGCGGTACTGGCAAAATCGGTACGACAGGTCGTGGTATTGGACCTGCTTACGAAGACAAAGTAGCGCGCCGTGCTATTAAGCTTGCTGACTTGTTCCGTGAAGATTTAGAAGAAAAACTCCGCAACTTAATCGAATATCATAACTTCCAACTGACTCAGTATTATAAAGTTGAAGCGATTGATTTTGATGAGACACTTAAGCTTTGCCAAGAGTGGAAAGAAGAGATTAAAGGCATGGTTACTGATGTGACTGAAGACCTTAATCAATTGCGTCTGGCTGGCAAGAACCTGATGTTTGAAGGTGCGCAAGGTACATTGCTTGATATCGATCACGGTACATATCCGTTTGTGACCAGCTCAAGCGTAACTGCTGGCGGCGTGTCTACTGGTACTGGTATCGGTCCATTGTACTTAGATTACGTACTTGGTATCACTAAAGCTTATACTACCCGTGTCGGTAGTGGTCCATTCCCAACTGAACTATTTGATGATGTTGGTGCGCATTTGGCTAAAGTCGGTCATGAGTTTGGTGCGACCACTGGTCGTGCGCGTCGCTGTGGTTGGTTCGATGCGGAAGCATTACGCCGTGCCGTGGTACTGAACTCTATGTCAGGTATCTGCTTAACTAAGCTTGACGTATTAGATGGTCTTGAAGAGTTACTAATCGGTGTGGGTTATAACTTGCCTGAAACTGAATGTGCAGGTGCACATGATGCTGAATTCTATGAGTCAGTCACGCCTAAGTATGAGACGATGCAAGGGTGGAGTGAGTCAACCGTTGGTATCACTAACTATGATGAACTTCCAGAAAATGCTAAAAAATACATCAAACGTATCGAAGCATTGATTGGTTGCCCAGTTGATATTATCTCAACCGGTCCTGATCGCGAAGAGACGATTGTATTGCGCGACCCATACGATGCTTAGTTTTTACTATAAAGTTGCTTAAATCGCTTTTAGTATTAATAAAAAATCCCAGTGCTGAGCATTGGGATTTTTTTTATGAGTAATGTCTTATGAGTAAATTCTCATAATTTTTTATTATGTGAACTGTCATTAATGCCAAGTGATAAAAAGTGTTAATCACTATTAATTTCTAACGATAAAAATCAAGCTATCTGGTAATTGAATAAATTGAGATAAGAAAAAATAGTATAAAGGAGAGAATTGCTAACATTATTCTGGTTTAATTGGTATATTATGTCATAAATGAATGTAATTTTATCAATATATAAAAAGGAAAACGTGATGAAAGCGACTATTATCAAGCACTCTATAGGTAAAACAGCTTTAGCGCTGCTAACGTCTGCGGCTTTTATGTTTCCTATGCTGTCATGGGGCGCGCAAAACTGTGACAAACCCAACAATGATTTTGATGATTTATATTGCTTAACGAAAGTATATTTAGAAGCGGATAAAGAGCTGAATAATTCTTATGCAAAATTGGCTAAGCAGTTAAATAGCCAGCAAAAATCCAAACTCAAACGTGGACAATTGGCGTGGATACGCGAGCGTAATGACCAATGTAGTTATAATAATGATGAAGGATTTTTTGTTAATATGGGCTGTGCGACTCGGGTGACAACTGAGCGAGTGAACTTCTTAAATGATCGTGTGCGTGAATGTAGCGCTGGCAGTTGCCGCGACAGCCGCTTAGGCGAGTAGTTGTTTTTTAGTATTGCTTGAAAGCAGTGACCTTCATAGCTGCGTATTAACAAAAATCCCTTAGCATTATATGCTGAGGGATTTTTGTTGGTAACACTTACATAGAGTTTTCGCCAAGTTGGTTTTATGCTCATCAATGACAAAGATAGTTAGTGATGAGATACGTAGGGTAAGAATCTGCTATTGATGAATGCTCACTTTGTCTTAAGATAAGCTGCGGTCATAAATTTACTTTTATGCAAGGTGCGGTCATAAATTAACCCTATCATTTATAGCGCTAATCATTATAATAGGCAGCAATCCTGTGTTGGCGCTCATATTATCGCATTGATAGACCATGAGATTATTTAAATCTGCCTAAGTCAACATTGCGGCCAAAGATAAAACAAAGCATTTACCATCTCATTTTTATCGAATTCATTAATTATTAGGAGCTTTTCATGGCTAACGAACGTACTTTATCTATCATCAAACCTGACGCAGTCGCTGGCAACAACATCGGCGCTATCTACGATCGTTTTGAAAAATCAGGTCTAAAAATTGTTGCCGCTAAAATGATGCAACTTGATGATAAAAAAGCGGGTGGTTTTTACGCTGAGCACGCTGAGCGTCCATTCTACAAAGATCTAGTGTCATTTATGACTTCAGGTCCAGTATTGGTATCTGTACTAGAAGGCGAAAATGCGATCGCTAAGCATCGTGATATCATGGGCGCTACTAACCCAAAAGACGCCGCTGAAGGCACTATTCGTGCTGACTTCGCTAGCAGCATCGATGAAAACGCGGTTCATGGTTCAGATTCAGCTGAATCAGCAGCACGTGAAATCAGCTACTTTTTCAATGAAGAAGAAGTGTGTGCACGTACGCGTTAATAGCAGTATTTATTAATAGCCACTGTTATAAATAATAGTACTGATTAATAATTAGTGTGGCAAGACGGCTTATATCTTTTGGTATAAGCCGTTTTAGCTATTATAATAGTCTGACTATGCATTGAGATTTTAGTGTTGAAATTTTAACTTTTCTCCCTCATTATTGGTTTTATATAGCGTTATCAATCCTTTATCAGCATATTACTTTCAGTTTTTGGTAAAAAATGCGCTCATAACGGATTGCTCATGCACTCATATATTGAGTACGTCTGCAACACCCATCTCAACAATTGTATCGCTCATACCAGTAGATGCAAAAAGGTTATTTATTATGTCAACTGCTCAAACTCCTATTCAAACTGACGTCCAACATGTACCTGCTAAGACTACTAAGAGTATAAAATTAGTAGACGAGGCGCAGGCGAAAACCAATCTACTAGGTATGACACAAGCGCAGCTAGCGGAATACTTTAAGAGTATTGGTGAAAAGCCGTTTCGCTCGACGCAAGTCATTAAGTGGATATATCAGCAGGGTGTCACTGATTTTGAGCAAATGACCAATCTGAGTAAATCTTTGCGTGATAAATTATCAGCCAATGCCTGCGTCATTCCGCCAAAAGTGATTCATCGTCAATATAGTGATGACGGCACGCGTAAATGGGTATTTGAAGTCACGGGTGGCTCTTTGGTCGAGACCGTATTGATTCCCGCAGATGACAGTAAATTAAACGGTCGCAAAACCTTGTGTGTCTCTTCGCAAGTAGGCTGTGCGCTGGACTGTAGCTTTTGTAGTACCGGTAAGCAAGGCTTTGAGCGCGATTTAACAGCGGCTGAAATTCTTGGACAATTATGGGTGGCAAATGCCTCTTATATGACCGATGAAAATGACAGTTTAGAAAATGTTGACCATAGTTTATGGGAAAACAACGTCACCAACGTCGTCATGATGGGCATGGGCGAGCCGTTATTAAACTATCGTCCCGTTGTCAGCTCGATGGAATTGATGCTCAGTGACCACGCTTATGGTTTATCAAAACGCCGTGTCACGCTATCTACCTCAGGTGTGGTTCCTAAGATGTATGAGTTGGCACAGGAGCTTGACGTCGCTTTAGCGATTTCATTGCACGCACCAAATGACGAGCTGCGTAATGAATTAGTGCCGATCAATAAAAAATATCCATTAGAGCAGCTCATGGCGGCAGCGAGAAATTACGTTTTTGAAGTCAATCCGCGCCACAAAAAACACGTGACTATTGAATATGTGATGCTAGATGGTGTCAATGATAGTAATGAGCATGCTGAGCAATTGGTCGCATTATTGGGCGATTTACCGAGTAAGATTAACTTGATACCATTTAACCCGTTCCCTCATGCAAATTATGATAAGTCGAGTAATAATCGTATTCATGCCTTTAGCAATATATTAAGTGAAGCAGGTTTTGTTTGTACCATACGTCAAACACGCGGTGATGATATTGATGCGGCATGTGGTCAATTGGTTGGGCAAGTGGCTGACAGAACCCGTCGTTCAGCCGCGTGGCAGCAAAGCATCAAGGATCGTGAAAGTGTTTAGTATGATGGTCATATAAATGGTGAATAGACATTTTCGATGTAGCATCGTATTTGTCTTTTATCTGTCGCAATGGTAATAAAAATGTAGCAATAACGATTAGTTTGGATGTGCACAGCAATTAATGACAACTAAATTGTACTTATGCGGGCTAAATCTATTAAACTGATGCCTCGAGGATCGAACGCATTGAATCACAGTTTTATGATGGCGGCTATGATGACTTCTAGAAATTCTTGTCAGTTCAATTATCAAAAAATATTTTCTCAGACTTATAAGCGATTGAGTACAGCGAATGGACTAGGGGCTATTGACCCAGTAGCGATGTCGAAGCGTACGGTATTAGTGACGGCATTGGTAGGGCTGCTGCTCACTGGTTGTCAAAGCACGCCGACCAATGATTTGACAAACATCGCGGCTTATCAAACGTCTACGCGACCCAATGACAATCGTAACTTAGATCAACAAGAAATTGCTCGCGTGCGCACTTCACTTGCCGCACAATATATCCGCAAAAATGAGCTTGATACCGCTCAGCGCCAACTCGAAAAAGCCTTTGCTGCCGATAGCCGTTACGCGCCAGCCTATGATATGATGGGCGTTTTGCTGCAGCAAGAGGGCAGTCGACTCAATCTCGAAAAAGCCGATCAGTATTTTAAAAAAGCGATTACGCTTGATAAAGATTTTGAGCAAGCCCACAATAACTATGGCGTTTATTTGTCACAAATGAAGCGCTATCGTGAGGCGGCAGAGCAGTTTGAGATTGCGGGTTCAGCATTAGGTTACGAAGGTCGTATTGGTGCGCTAGAGAATCTAGGGCGCACTTACTTACAGCTAGGGGATCGCAGTGCGGCTGCTAAAGCATTTTTACGGGCACTTGATGGCAATCGTAATAGTATTATTGCCCATATCGAGTTGGTCGATTTATTGCTTGAGCAGCAACGTGTTCCACAGGCTCAAAGGCTTTATGATGAAACCTTGGTACTGGTACAAGGGCAGGGCATTAGCCCGCGCTTGCTATTACAAGGTATCAAATTGGCCGCTGCACAAAATAACATAACGACGCGCCAGCAATTGGCACAGCAGCTTTTATCTGCTTATCCTTTAAGTGATGAAGCAAAACAACTTAAGACTTGGCTTAACAATCCAGAGGCACCATGGAAATGACCACCCCATCATTAAACACTCAATCTAACGCTCAGGGATCATTTGGTGCCGTGTTGCAGCAAGCCCGTAAAAATAAGCAAATCAGCTTAGACGAGGTAGCTGCCGAGTTATTTATTTTAAAGCGTCATTTGCAAGCGCTTGAAAATGAAAATTTTTCGGAGATGCCGCAAGCTGCTTTTGCCCGTGGGTTTGCCATCAATTATGCTAAGTTTTTGGGTTTGGATCCTGTAAAAATAGCAACCAGCTTTGATGCCGCTTATCCTACGGAGCTGAAAGCAAAGTCAGTGAATAACACGGATACGCCACTGCGTCCAATGGGCACATTGCAACGTGATACGCACAATCGTATTCGTTTTAACCCACTACTGATCATCGCCGTTATTGGTGTCATTATTTTAGCGATTTTCTTATTTCGCATGGTGAGTAATGCAAGTAAAGAGAATACCGAGCAGCCAGTATCGACGGTCGAAGACGTCTCAGCGATAGAGCAAGCGCAAGGTGCGGCAATCAATACTGATGAGATGGGCGTTGGTGCCTCTGGCTCTGCTCTAAACTTGGGCGGCGATGCAAGTCCAGCGTCTTTAGATGTCAAACTGACGGATACTGCCGTCGTGAGTATTACTGATGCCTCTGGTAGTAGTTTAATGAGTGGCTCGCAGACATCTGGGGATTATAAACTGTCAGGTACGCCGCCGTTTAATGTACAAATTGATAATGTCGATAATGTCAGCATAATGCTTAACCAAGAAGCGGTTGCGCTAAATACTTATGCAACGGATAAGCAAGCCAATTTTGAGTTAGCGCCTTAACTTTTTAAGCGGCTAATTTTGAATGCTAGTCTTATCGACTGCTGTACAAGATTTATTTTTAAAAGTTGCTATCTGCAAGCTATTATAAGTGTGTTTTTTCTGCGTTTTTTCGCTCTAACTGAAGGGTTTGTCTATGTCAACGTCAGCGCCTATTAACCGTCGCCTTACCAAAAAAATATATGTCGGTGATGTCGCGATTGGTGGTGATGCGCCGATTAGTGTGCAGAGTATGACCAATACAGATACTTGCGATGTGGCAGCAACTGTCGCTCAAATCGAACGCTGCGTTAAAGCTGGTGCGGATTTGATGCGGGTGTCGACGCCAACGATGGATACGGTCAAAGCTTTTGGCGAAATTCGTAAGTTGGTCAGTGTGCCTTTGATTGCAGATGTGCATTTCGACCACAAGATTGCGTTAGCAGTTGCCGAAGCAGGGGCTGACTGTCTGCGTATTAATCCAGGTAACATCGGTAGCGATGCCAAAGTACGTGAAGTGGTCGCCTGTGCCAAACATTACAACATCCCTATTCGTATCGGTGTCAATGCAGGCTCGCTCGAAAAAGACATTCAGCGCAAATATACCGAGCCAACTGGCGAGGCGATGCTTGAATCAGCCATGCGCCATATCGATATATTAGAGCGTCTAAATTTTGATCAATATAAAGTATCGGTTAAAGCCAGCAATGTGTTTTTGACCTTGGATGCGTATCGCCTGATTTCTGCCCAAATTGATAATCCACTGCATTTAGGCGTCACCGAGGCAGGCGTTTATCGTACGGGCGCGGTTAAATCCGCGATTGCACTTGGCGGGTTATTATTAGATGGCATTGGTGATACCATTCGTATCTCACTGGCGGCAGAGCCTGAAGAAGAAATTAAAATCGGCTTTGATATTCTAAAATCGCTCAATATACGTTCTAATGGTGTCAACTTTATTGCGTGCCCAAGCTGCTCGCGCCAAGAGTTTGATGTGATTCGAGTTATGACGGCTTTAGAGTCGCGTTTAGAAGACATTCGTGAACCAATGAACCTGTCTGTGATCGGCTGTAAAGTAAATGGTCCTGGTGAAGCCAAAGAGGCCGATATTGGCATTGTTGGTGCTGCACCAAGATCCTTGGTATATCGTATGGGTGAAAAAAGCCATCTTATCGATACCGATAATTTGGTCGATGAAATAGAAGGCATGGTACGCGCACATGCCGAAGATTTGGCTAAAAAACGCGAGAATGAGATTATCCGCGTAAAATAAAACACTATTATGAGCAAAAAATAAAAGAGACACTTGTTAAAATTTTTAAGGATACGACCGTACCATGATTAAAGCTATCAAAGGGTTCAATGATATTTTGCCTGATCAGTCCGCAAAATGGCTGCATTTAGAAGCGATATTGGCTGAAGTACTGGGCAGATACGGCTTTGAGCATATTCGCTTGCCAATCGTTGAGCAAACCGATTTGTTTGCGCGTGCCATTGGCGGTGCGACTGATATTGTCGAAAAAGAGATGTATAGCTTTACCGATAAATCTGAGCCACCAACGCCGTTGGCTCTACGCCCCGAAGGTACGGCAGGTGCAGTACGTGCTGTGATTGAGCACAACTTACTGCGCGGTGATACGCCAAAGTTATGGTATATCGGCCCGATGTTTCGCTATGAGCGTCCACAAAAAGGTCGTTATCGTCAGTTTCATCAAATAGGTGTTGAAAGCTTTGGTAGTGCCTTACCAGACGCTGACGCTGAGCTGATCGCCATGACTCATCTGATGTGGCAAGAGCTGGGTCTAAAAGATGAGATGCGTTTAGAGCTAAACAGTCTGGGCGAAATTGATGAGCGTTATGCTTATCGCGAAGCATTGGTCACCTATCTGACCGATAAAAAAGATCAGCTGGATGAAGACAGCAAGCGCCGCTTGACCACCAATCCGCTACGTATTTTAGACAGTAAAGAAGCCAGTACACAAGCCGTGTTGGTAGATGCGCCGAAGCTTGCTGACTTTTTAGGTGAAGAAAGCGTGGCGCATTTTGAGCAAGTACAAGCCTATTTAACAGAGCTGGGTATTAATTTTGAGATCAATCCGCACTTAGTACGCGGTCTTGATTATTACAACAAAACGGTTTTTGAGTGGGTGACCGACAAGCTTGGTAGCCAAGCGACCGTTTGTGCGGGCGGCCGTTATGATGGTTTGATTGGGCAACTAAAATCCATCGGTACTGATGGCAATAAGCCAGTA
The DNA here is from genome assembly GCF_049896785.1 of Psychrobacter sp. TWP2-1-2. Taxonomy (NCBI): domain Bacteria; kingdom Pseudomonadati; phylum Pseudomonadota; class Gammaproteobacteria; order Moraxellales; family Moraxellaceae; genus Psychrobacter; species Psychrobacter sp. TWP2-1-2. Next base: position 59,368 of record NZ_JAFCVA010000012.1, read on the forward strand.
AAATCTGAGCCTGCTGTTGGATTTGCCATGGGGCTTGAGCGTTTATTACTGTTAATGGAAGCGGTTGCGCCGATTGCTGATGTTCCCGCTTGCGATGTTTTCGTGGTTGCGCATCCGGAAGTTTATAGTGCGGGTATTGGCTATGCCCAACGCCTACGCTATAGTCGCCCAGATATTCGGGTGAAAATGGCGAGTGCGACGAGCCTAAAAGCGCAAATGAAGAAAGCCGATAAGTCAGGTGCTGCATTGACCGTTATTATTGCGCAGCAAGAGCTGGATGATAATACCCTCAGCGTTAAAGACATGCAGACGGGCGAACAACAGACGGTTGCGACAGATTGGTTGTCGAGCAAAGAAAATTTTATCCGTCAGTAATCGATTGCGGTTTTAGCATTAGCAATTTAATAACACTTTTATCAGGTAAACACATATGGCTCTGACACCCAATTCGCCGAATGCAGACAATTCAATGCAAGCGTTAAAGCAGTATGGTAGCTATATTGTCACTGCGATTTTGTTGGCACTGGCCGCTTATTTTGGTTGGACATATTGGCAGGACAACCATGCGCGCGTAGACACCGTTGCAGCAGATCATTATGCAGACATTCAGCGGTTGAATGAAGAAGTCAGTTTGGCCTCACAAAACCCTGATTTGGAAGCAGAAGCACAGGCAGCACTTGCCCAAAGTCGCACCCAGCTAAATAAAGATATTGATGCGCTAGTTAGCAAGCATGGTGAGTCGGTTTACGCTTGGCAAGCACTGATGATTAAAGCGCGTCAGCAAGTAGATAATAATGAATTTGCCGAGGCAAGTGAAACCCTCAAAAAAGCATTGGCTATTGACTTAGGTGATGCAGGTTTACAGGCAATTACTCGTTTGCGCTATGCGACAACGTTACTGGCGGCGGGCGATACGGATGCTGCATTAGCAGAAGCCAACAATGATATGCCAAGCTCATTTGAAGCCAGCCAACAAGAGTTGTTAGGGGATATTTATTTGGCACAAGATAATAAAGACTCAGCGATCAAGTCTTACAATAATGCTTGGGAGTTGTTACGCAACCGTCAAGAGACGCGTGCAGTATTGGCATTAAAGATGGAGAGTCTGGGCATCGTACCTGAGCCTATCGACGAACCAGTCAGTCTGATTCAAGAGTCAAGTAGTGCTGCACAGCCCTTAGTGGAAGAAAATGCTGCTGCCGAGGTTGCGCAATAATTGTACAGTGACAAGCGCTGTTAACCAATAATAGCGTTTGCGTTTTACCTAATGCCTGATAATTGCTAGTCAATAGCGCGTATCTATAACCGTTCTACAAGCTAAGTGGTACAGTAAAACAATCGCGTCGCATGAACCACCAGTACTCATTGAATGTGCTTGGTGAGTACTAAGCGTCGATCTTATATTTACTGATAACCAATTTACTAATTAATAATAATTTATTTGTAGTGAGAACTCATAATGACTCAATCTATTCGCTCTAGCAAGATATCAAAAGCTAAAACCATCAAATCGACGGTGATGCATGTGGCAGTATTGGCAGTGATGAGCACTGCGGTGATTGGGTGTAATCGCGGTATTAAACCCGTCGTCAATGATCCAGTCAAGCTGGTACAGATTGCTGAGCCTATCAGTGTGTTGCAACCAGTTTTTAGCACGGATATTGGCAATAAAAAAGCCAGTAAGAAAGATCCATTAGACTTGCAAGTAGGTTATGTCAATGGACAAATCGTCACTGCATCGCGCGGTGGGGACTTGACCGGCTTTAACAGTGCAGGCGAACGTTTATGGTCGATCAACGTTGGCGATCAAATCACGGGCGGCGTTGCTTTAGATGCTTTAAGCCAAACAGCGATTATTAGCACACGCGGCGGTCAAGTGATGGCGTTTGATAGTGCGACTGGCGCAAAACGCTGGCAGAAGCAGTTATCAGGATCAGTATTGACACCCGCTTTAATTACCAATAACCGTGTCATTCTATCAGCGAACGATGGCTTTTTACATGGCTTGTCACTACAGACAGGTCAGTCAGTCTGGCAGTTTGCCACACAAGTGCCAGCCATCAGTGTGCGCGGTAGTGCGGCGCCAACGTTATTAGACAGCAAAACGGCATTATTGGCGACTGCTGATGGTCGTTTACATGCGGTAACGACTGATAGTGGTTTGCCGCAGTGGTCAAGACGTGTTGGCATTGGCACTGGTAGTAGTGAAGTTGAGCGCATGAGTGATGTCGATGGTACGCCGATCGTCGATAAAAACCAGCTATTTGCCATCAGTTATAGTGGTCAGTTATTAGGTATTGATTTGGCTTCGCGTCAAGTCATGTTTGTCAACGAGCTTGCCAGCTTAAAGTCACTTGCTGTAAATAACCAGCAAGTGATTGGTACCAGCTTAGAGGGCAAAGTGGTTGCCTATAATCGCAGTAATGGTGAGGTTCTTTGGGAAAGTGAAGAGCTGGCTTATCGTCATTTAACCAATCCTGTAATGATTGGCAATTATATTGCCGTGGGTGATTTTGACGGCGTGGTACACTTATTTGATCCAGCTAGCGGTAAAATCGTTAGCCGTGTACAAACTAAGGGCGCTTTGAGTAGCTTGCAAGTACAAGGCAGCCGTTTAATGACACAGAGCACATCAGGACAGGTTGCTATTTGGCAATTAGCCCGCTAAGCTTTTTATCGGTTAATGCTTACTTAGATAGTATGTTTGATATTATCGTTAAGCCAACTGGTTGATTGCAATTTTAGAGAACACAAACGCTGCTTCGTCAGCGTTTAGTGCCTTGTGTAAATTGCTTGTTTAAATACAGGCTTTCGCGTACTCTATGCGACCGATGCGCCGTACGTGTTATCCATATTTATTATTTATTATTTATCATTTAGTCATCCTATGTACCACTTGCTAATTGTAAAATAGCGGACTATTATTTTTGCTATTGTTTTATCATTCATTTTAATTTGCGGTCAAGAGCAGCTTATTCACGACTACTGTTATATCACTGGTTATAAGAATAACTGTACTGCCCGCCATTGTGCCTTTCACTGAGAGTAACCCATGAGTATCAAGCCTGTGGTCGCCTTAATTGGTCGTCCAAACGTCGGTAAATCCACCTTATTTAATCAGTTCACAAAAAGTCGGCAGGCATTGGTTGCTGATTTGTCAGGACTGACTCGTGACCGTCAGTACGGTGATGCGACCTATGAAGACAAATCTTTTATCGTTGTAGACACTGGTGGTATTGGTGAGGCGGATGACGGTAGCGGCAACATTGATGATTATATGTCTGAGCAATCGCATACAGCGATTCATGAAGCAGACATCATCGTATTTGTGGTGGATGCTCGTGCTGGTATGATCGGCGCAGATGCTGAGATTGGTAAGTTTTTACACACCCTTGGCAAACCAGTCTATGTGGTTGCCAATAAAGTTGATGGTGCTCACGACGCTGCACCTGCCGAATTTTATGCATTAGGATTGGGTGAGCCATATCCAATGGCGGCAAGTCATGGTCGCGGTGTCGGTAATTTGCTTGAAATATTGACGGCTGATATGCCTGAGCAAGAGAATGTCGTAGAGCCAAAAGGTTTGAAGTTAGCGATCATAGGTCGTCCAAACGTTGGTAAATCGACGCTAGTCAATCGTCTATTGGGTGAAGACCGAGTAGTGGTTTTTGATATGCCCGGTACCACGCGTGACAGTATTTATATTCCTTATACACGTGAGGGTAAGGACTACGTCTTAATCGATACCGCTGGTGTGCGCCGCCGCGGCAGAATTGATGAAAAAGTAGAGAAGTTCTCGGTCATTAAAACCCTGCAAGCAATCGAAGATTCTAACGTAACCGTTATTGTTATTGATGCTCATGAAGGTATCGTTGATCAAGACTTGCATATGATTGGCTATGCGCTTGATGCGGGTCGTGCTTTAGTTGTTGCGATTAATAAGTGGGATGGTCTGACTGCTGATCAGAAAAATTATATCAAGATTGAGATGGATCGCCGCTTTAACTTTATCCCTTATGTAAAAGTGCATCTAATCTCAGCACTACATGGTACGGGTGTGGGTAATCTATACCCGTCTATCTTGCGTGCTTATAAATCTTCGATGTTTGAAGTATCAACCAATCGTTTGACTCAGATTCTGCAAGATGCGGTGACAGCCAATCCACCACCAACGGTTGCTGGTCGCCGTATTAAACTGCGCTTTGCTCACATCGGTGGTCACAATCCGCCCGTGATTGTCATTCATGGTAACCAAACCAGTGCATTACCTAAGAGCTATCAGCGTTATCTGGAGAACCAATTCCGTCAAGTATTTAAGCTCGAAGGCACGCCGCTCAACGTTGTCCTTAAACAAAATGACAACCCATATGCCAACAAGAGCGATACGCCAACCAAAGCGAAGACGCAACAATTGCGCCAACGCGAGCGTAATCGGGCACAGAAATTTACTACCAAAGATAAGCAGAAATTCACCAATAAAGATAAAAAGCGTTAATTTAGCCAAATGATGATGGTCTTTATATGGTTGTAGTAAATAAAGACTGTTTTATTCTATTGTTCATGCTTGTCTGTAATGTGCTATATCATGATGATTATATCGGTCATCATGATATATTAATACGTTGTTAAGTTTTATTAACATGTGATATTTCTCTCACTACTCCTACAAAATACCTGTACTATAATCAAAAGTTTTCTTAACTCAGTTAAGTAATATGAACAACCGTCCCTCTCAAAACATCTCTACGCTTATTTGGCGTTCTGTCGTACAAGCCATTATTTTGGCTGTGTTGGCAGGCTTCTTGATGTCTATCGTTTATGGTTTGTTATACCACTATAAAGAGAAGCGTCAGCATATCCAGCAATTGGCTACCATGTTGACCACCAGCGCATCGACAGCCGATGGTGCTGATATCGTGGCTGAGCAAGTGAGATTCTTGTTAGAAAGTGAACCCAGCATTAGAAGTATTTTATTTTATTCAACACCCAAACCTATTGATGAAGTTAATCAATCCAGAGATGATTGGAAGAATGCCTTATTTGCAGATACTGTCAGCTTCAATTATCCCGTCACCAGTGACGATATCGGTGATGATAGCGCGCTAGATACGTTAAACAGCAGTCAGCAATCGTCCACGACTTTATCAAATGGTGAGCAAGAATCGTCAGCGTCTAGTGAGGCCAATAAAAATAGCGCGTTAGTTGGATATATTAATCTCACTTTAGATGTGAACACCCTGCGTTCACATTGGTTTCGAAGCAATATATTGCTATGGCTTATCACCACGATATTGACGGTACTTTGGGTATTGTACATTCTGCGCAAACTCAAATGGCCAATCAGAGATATTGAAGCTTTGAAAGAAGTCTGTCACATCGTTGTGAAAAACCCAGAGCTTGAGCAGTTACCAGTGATTCCACAGCTTTTTGAATTTCAGGAACTGGTACAAATCAAGCAAACTTTGGCTGTATTGTTTGATCGTTTACAGACAGTCCAACAAGATTATGAGGCGCTTGCTATTTTTGAGCAGCAATTACACAACAAAGACGTAGCCCTCGATGTGCAGCTGCATAACTTTCAAAGCATGATCACCCATGAGCTGAAAACTTCGCTAAACGCTATCGTAGGCGGTTTACAGCTGTTAGATTACGATACCCTCAATAGAGAACAAAAAGATGCGGTTGAAATTATCAGTGACGGTAGTGATAAATTGGTGTCGTCGCTTGATCATATTATCCAATTGAATCAAATACAAAAAGGTCAGATGAGTATTAATTGTATTGCGTTCAATCCATTGCAGTTAATCGCTGATCTGTTGGCAGAATATGAGCCTATTGCTCGGCAAAAAAGGCTAGAGTTGATTAGCCGTATTCACCATATAGACTATGGTCTGGAAGGGGATGCAGAAAAAATAAAACAAATATTATCAATATTACTGAGTAATGCGATTAAGTTTACTCCAGCGGGGCAGGTGACTATTACGTCGCAATTGACCCATTTTGATAAAAGCAATCGCTGGCAAATCAGTGTGAAAGACACAGGTATTGGTATCGATAGCACTCATATCGATGATATTTTTAATCCGTTTTTCCAAGTGGATTCATCACAAACTCGCCAATATGAAGGCTCAGGTGTTGGTTTGCCAGTCGTCAAGCAAATGGCTCAGCTGATGGGCGCTACCATAGAAGTAGATAGCACGTTAGGGTCAGGCACCCAATTCATGCTGACCATATCGATGACCAATAAACAGCAGTCTCGGCAGCAGCATTTATTGGCTGGATTGACTGTTATTTACTATTATTATCATGAAGTCGGGTTTTTAGCGAAAGAGCTAGAACGTTTAGGCGCGACGGTCATTTATCGTCAGCATGAAGCACTGGTTATAGAGGAGATGAGTATAAGACAGGTGAATATGGTGATGTTTGCGGAAGATATCTTTCCAAGTAAAGCTGAGTCGTTAGCCAAGCGTATTCGTCAATTTGAAAGTGAACATCGGGCTTTATTGGTATATTGGTATCCACCACATCGAGCGAAGCAGTTAGACAGTTTTGAGCATGGTTTGAAAGCAGCTGGTGTCGATTACTGTTATAGCGCCACTTATAAAGATAAAGCATTAAGCGACTTGCTTAAGCGCTGGTTGGTATGGACGTAATAGGACTAAAGGATTTGTCACGCTTACTGTACTAACCTCGTTTAATGTACTCGATTGCCTTTCATTTACTCATTTACTGTAAATAGTTTCGAACATCGTATTTTCGACAAGGGTGCTTGCTTTTAATTTGAAAAATATGATGAACGAGAGCAAACCTGCTAAGTCTAGTAAATCAGTGTTTATCACAGTTTTATGATGACACTATTTAATAGCAATAATAAAATCTGTGCGGTGAATGAAGACATAAAAAAGACGCCCAGTTTTGAGGCGTCTTTTTTGTCAGTAATGTTCTTGAGAAATAGCTTCTACTAATATTCTCTAAAACAGATTTTGTGCCCAACGTACGACACGCTGCCAAGTGCGGCTCATAAAGCCTGATTGCTCGATATCACTGGTCGCTATAATAGGCACTGAAGCCACCGCTTTACCATCAATAACCGCCATCATTTTGCCAATTTCTTGACCTTTTTTGATGGGTGCTTCTAGGCTCTCAGGAATATCTACCACAGTCGTGATTTTGTTTTTTTGCGTTTTGCTGGTTAGAATTTGCAAATTATCCGCAGTGACTAGCTCAACTTCATCAGCTTCACCGAACCAGACCGGAACTTTGCTGACGAATTGTCCAGCAGGTGCTTTGGTGACAGTAGTGAAGTGGCCAAAGCCCCAGTTGAGCAGCTCACGTGATTGATCGGCACGTGCTTGCTGGCTCTCTGTTCCCATAATCACAGAAATCAAGCGCATGCCATCACGATTGCTTGAAGCCGCTAAGCAATAGCCTGCGGCATCAGTGTGGCCAGTTTTTAAACCATCAACGGTTGGATCGGTTGCAAGTAGAGCATTACGGTTACCTTGAGTAATACCGTTATAGGTGAACTCTTTTTCTGCATAAATACCATAATAGTCGCCGCTATTCTTGATAATAGCACGTGACAATTTGGCCAAATCTAGTGCTGATGCCTCATGCCCTTCGTCAGGCATACCAGTAGAGTTGACGAAATGGGTATTTTTCATACCAAGTTTTTCTGCTTGCTCATTCATCAATATAGCAAATGAGGCTTCGCTACCAGCGATATGCTCAGCCATGGCTTTTGAGGCATCGTTACCTGATTGAATAATAATACCGCGTAGCATGTCGATAACACTCGCAGATTTATTTACCGGCACATACATGCAAGACTGGCTGCTACTACCACGACACCAAGCATTTGGACTCATTATGACTTGGTCATCTTCTTTGAGGTCGCCTGATGCTAAGCGCTGCTCAATGATGTAACTGGTCATCATTTTTGTCAAAGACGCTGGCGGTAGCGACTCATTGGCGTTCTTTTGTGCCAAAATCTCACCAGTATTATAATCCATCAATACATAGGCGGTATTATCCATCTCAGGCGGCTGGATGGCTGCGTTTGCCATCACTGCACTCATAGAGATACTCACACCGACTACCAGCTGCACCAGCTGATTTTTTACACGCTTTACTGTCATATATCGTTACACCGCATCATGAAACCAAATGTATCTACCGCTTGTACCTTGCACTAAATCTTATGCATCATTTTAAGTAGCCTGTCTTAAACATTCTGTTTAAAAACAATGTATTAATAAGAGTGGTGATGGCTGAGCGACAGACATAAAATTAACGCCTTATCTTAGCAAAATGCCAACCGATGGGGAATCGATAAATGCAAAAAAAGACCCGATTAAAAAGAAAGAGTAGTAAGAAGTAAACGTTTGCTCAGACTAGGACCGCCACAGTGCCTTGAATAGAAATAATTCGACTGTCATAAAAAAGCTTACGGTCATCCTGTTGGTATAAACAGAATTAACGTAAGCTTTTTTGTTACTCATAAGCCTGATGAACAAGCTTATAAGTTTTCGCTAAATAGCCCATAATCAGCGTTCCAAGACGGATAATGCCATGATTTATTGTCATTAATTATAGCTGACTTTATCAATTTAGAATCAATGCTGGGGCATAGCTATTGTAGGGGAGACGATAGGATGTATGATAAGTAAGCCAATTATAATGTTGTAATTGTTGTGCTTAATTATGATGATCAACTACTGGTATTCAGCATTCGCCAAATCTTCGCATAGAGCTTTGTTGTCTTGTTTAGAGAAGCCCATTGTCCAGCTACGAATGCCTTGTAATATCTGGCGATAATCTTGCTGAGTGGATAGATATTGAATCGCTGCTTTTGGATCTTCTAAAGACGGCATCAACTCGTGAAGCTGCACGTTATAAGATTTATAAAAGCGCTGTTTTTGTTTGCCATTGAGCATCGGTGGACATATCTCTGATAGCACTTGCATGACCGCAATTTCATGCTTAGTAACATTGATGCCAGACATATCTAGAGGTATAGTTGTAGCAGAATTATTCGCCGCAAAGGATGCTTGAGACAGCATGGCAACAGACGTTACCAGTCCTGCAAGACTAATTTTGGACGCCGTCTTTGCTATCACAGAAGCTATAGATAATATCGATTGATTTTTCATGCAGTATTACACTCGCTTATCTTTAATTAATGGTGATATGTTAATGGGTAAAAAAACAAAAGTCACATAAAATATTGATTTATGTGTAGATATCTTGTGAGCCAAAGCTCTTTTTGAGCAACATATCAGCAGCATAGACTCATAAGTTACGACAGCATAAAAATATAAGTTTGTATTGTTGTAAGGTGTTGCCTATTGTAACGTCACGCCAAGTTTTTTGCTGTTGTTCATGCAGATATCATAGAGATAAAAATATAAATTGGATAAATTCTGCGCAAAGACTGGGTTCGTGTCAGCGTATTATTAGGGTATAATCGCCCAAAATTATGGTGGCATCCGCGTTTTGCTGTATCAATTTTTTCATATCCATGCTGTGATATAAACACAGTGTCATTTTACTTTGATAGCGGTATGGCTTTTTTAACTTTGATAGTAAATTCAGCTACCATTTGACGCTCGCTAAATGCTGTTTATAAATACTATTTATGCAGAAAAAGCCAATGTAGGTGTCAGCATCAACAGTATGATCAAACAATCTAACCACCATTTTCGGGTCTGATTATAGCAATTTTATGCGGCTAAAGTTCATAAGTGGACAGGCGGTCATTAATGAGTATATTGAGTGAAAATGAAATTTTTAATTAGTAATGATGATGGGGTTTATGCACCAGGGTTATTGGCATTATATCAAGCCCTGTCTGCTATTGCAGAGGTGGTAGTGGTTGCGCCAAATAGTGAGCAAAGTGGCTGCGCGAGTGCTTTGAGCCTATCGATGCCATTATATACTCATCAATTGGATTCTGGTTTTATAGCGGTAAATGGTTCGCCCGCGGACTGTGTACATTTGGCATTGCATGAGTTGTATCCTGATACGCGTTTTGATTGTGTGATTACTGGTATCAATTCTGGTGCCAATCTTGGTCAAGACGTTTTATTTTCGGGTACCTTTGGTGCTGCATTAACCGCACAGCTCTTTGGAATATCTGCCATTGCGACCTCCCTAGTGGGCGGCGGCGTCAAAGGAGAAAAGCAAGAGCAGACCAGTCATTATCAAATGGCGGCAGCTGAAATAGTTAAATTATTGATAGAAACACCGATATTAGATGCTTGCAAAAATTTGCCCTATCATGTATTAAACGTTAATATTCCTGATGTGGATAGTGCTGATGATATCAAAGGTCGGAAAATAACGGCGTTAGGGCACCGTCAGATTGCGCGTCCTGTACATCATGTGGTCGATCCACGCGGGCGTGATGCTTATTGGTTGTCGCTACGTAAACGCCCACATGAGTTGCCATTAGAAACTGAAGAATTACAGTCCTCTACAACAGATCTGACGGATGATCAAGCGGTAGCGGCGGGTTATATCAGTTTATCACCAGTGCGCCTGCATCATACGCCAGCAGACACGCTTAAAATGCTGTCGGCGTTAATGCTATAAATTTACGCTGCCAAAATGCGTCAAACAGCTGGTCAATATCCTGATATTATCTGCACTATTTTTCTTATTTGGCTGCCATTTATCTCATTTTTATCACCATTTTCAAAATGAGGACACGCCTTAGAAAATGGTTTACTATCGAGTGATTGATAATGGTATTTGCCAAATACTAAACGGTATAAAAGTTAGCAAAATGCTTGTGAATAACACAAGGAGTTTGTGAGTAACATAAAGAATAGGAAATCTTGTATGAAGAAGCTTATTGCTGGATCGCGCTTTGCAACAGTGGCATTGATAGGTACTTTAACAGCAGCAACGTTAACGATGGTGGGCTGTGCAACCAAGCCTACTTACCAATCAGCCAACCAAGCGGGACCTAAGATTATTACCAATGCACAAGGCGTTCCTAACTACCATCGTGTACAGCGTGGCGACACGGTCAGCCAAATTGCTGAGCGCTATCGTCTCAGTTACCGTCAAATCGGTTCGCTCAATGGTTTAGACAGCAAGTATACGATTTATAGTGGTCAATGGCTCAAGCTGTGGCAAGGTACGCCAGCTGATAACAATCGTTATAACGCGCCTACAACGACACAGCCAACTTACACACCACCTGTAACGAGCGTGCCTAATAATAGCTCACAAAGCCCTGTATACGAAGTGACGGCTAACGCAACGTCAGGTTATGAATATCCGAGTCGCAATCAAGTGACCCGTAACTTTGATGCGGCAGCGGGCACGATGGGTATGTGGTTTGCTGGTAATATCGGTGATCCCGTACTTGCTAGCCAATCTGGCACGGTACTGTACTCTGGCGATGGTCTGCCAGAGTATGGCAATCTTATTATGATTCGTCATAGTGATAATTACATCACCGCTTATGCGCATAATAGTCAGCTACTGGTCAAAGAAGGCGATGCTGTACAGCGCGGTCAGCGCATTGCAAACATGGGTAACAGTGGCCAAACCAATCAGGTCGGCTTAGAGTTCCAAGTGCGCTTAAATGGCAATCCTATTGATCCACGTGCGGTACTGGGGCGTTAAACGTGATGCCAAGTTGTGACTGATTTGGCAAGTTTAGTGGCTTTATTCAGAGTGCTTGAATTTCAGAGTGTTTGAATAAAGCCACCTTAACTAAATCGGTTTATTTGAGTCGCTTTACTTATTCATACTTGAGAATTTTATAATGTTAAAAAAACAATATCTTGCCCTGTTTCCTGCGCTAGTGATGGTTGGGTGTACCAGCCAACAGGCGATGCAAAAACCTAGCAAGCCTGTACGTCAAGGCAACGTTCAGATTACCCAAACTCAAACCATTCAAGTGAAGCCAGCACCGAAGCCTGTCATCAAGCCGCAGCCAGTGGCAAAGCCAAGCTATAACAGCTTCTCTGATTGGAAGTCGGATTTTTCTATGCGGGCGATTTCATCAGGCCATGATGCAGCGACGGTGCGTCGTCTACTTGATACCGCTTATTTAAACCAGCAAGTCATCTCACTTGACTCAGGACAGCCAGAGTTTTCTAAGATGCCATGGGAATATGTCGATTCTGCCGTATCTGATGGGCGTGTGAGTACTGGTAAGCGTAAGTTTGCCGAGCAACGGGCATTTTTGTCGCAATTAGAATCGCAGTACGGCGTCAATGCAGAAATAATCGCTGCCATTTGGGGCATGGAGTCGTCATACGGCGTGGTGACGGGTAATAGCAGCATACCAAGCTCACTTGCGAGTCTGGCTTATGATGGTCGTCGCCAAGAGTTTGCCGAAACTCAGTTGTTGTCATTAGCGACGTTATTGCAGCGCGGTGATGTGTCTTGGTCGCAGCTCGATGGTTCTTGGGCAGGCGGCATGGGGCAGACGCAGTTTATCCCTGATACTTGGCTGAAGCACGGAGTGGATGGCGATGGTAATGGTCACCGTAACCCGTGGGCAACGGGCGATGCACTGGCGTCCACCGCTAATTATTTGAGCAACTCAGGTTGGGTTCGAGGTCTAGCGCCATTTTACGAAGCGACCATTCCTGCCTCATTCGATTACTCTATGGTTGGTAGTAAGCAGCCAGCCGCGAGATGGGCAGCGATGGGTGTTGATACGATAGCTGATGTTTATTTGGATGCCAATACTGAAATGGAGCTGTGGCTACCAGCTGGCAAGGATGGTCCAGTGCTGCTACTCAGTCCAAACTTTGATGTGATCAAAGTTTATAATAATTCATCGAGCTATGCGCTAGGTGTCAGCTTGTTGGGTAAAGCGCTTGCAGGACAAGGCGGGTTACAGAAATCATGGCCGCGTTATGAGCGTCCATTATCCACAGCTCAAGTACGAAATTTACAGCAGCGTTTGACCAACTCAGGCTATGATACTAAAGGCGCTGACGGTATCGTGGGTACCAATACTCGGTTGGCGTTCCAGCGCTGGCAAGCAGACAATGGTCAGACTCCAGACGGCTTTATTACTCAGCGTAGTGCGTCATCGTTAGCTTCGTGGTGAAGCAGGTTGATAGAACTTTTTTTGACTCGTATTAATTCTAATATTAGCGTGTTAAAAGAAATTTTTTAACCATCATTTTTGACGGTAATAGTTAATACGATGAGCTTAGTGAATAAAATAAAAAAGCACCTTAATAAGGTGCTTTTTTATTTTACGCTATGATTGTTTTTCAACAGACTTTAATCTTGTCAGGTTTTAATAAATAATATGGACACAAGAAGACTGATACTGTGACTGATAAACGCTACACTGTTTGTTTATCAATGCGCTTTGTTTATAAACGCGCTATTTATAAGAGCTGACATTATATTTGTCTGTTCAATCTTTTAATATTAGATACAATAGATCCTTTATCCTCATAACGAATGGCAACGAGCAGTGACATTATGATAGACCAGTCTCTTATGTCCGATATGCTTAGTCCGTTTTGGGTGAGTATTAAGCTTGCTGGTGTCACTACCATTTGTCTATTACTGTTCGCAACGCCTGTGGCTTATTGGCTCGCCAAGCCAAGTCGTAGGCAAGTTGTGGCACGTCTTAAAGTCTTGCTTATGGGCATCATTGCCATGCCATTGGTTTTGCCACCTACCGTCATCGGCTTTTATCTTTTATTACTGTTAAGCCCTAGTGTCGGTATTGGTAAATGGCTTAGCGAACATTATATCAGCCCCTTGATATTTACTTTTGAAGGTCTTGTCATTGGTTCGATTATTTACTCCTTGCCTTTTTATATTCAGCCTGTCTACGCCCAATTTTTACGTATTCCACAAAGCGTGATGGAAGTGGCACATTTATTGGAGCCAAGCCGTTTCAAGCGGTTTCTCAGAGTCGCTCTGCCACAAGCGCGTGTCGGTATTGTGCTCGGCAGCTTAATAAGTTTTGCCCATACTATTGGTGAGTTTGGCGTGGTTTTGATGATAGGGGGTAGTATATCCGATGAGACTAAAGTGGTCTCGATTGCGATATACGAGCAAGTAGAGGCGCTGAATTACGAGGCAGCGCACATGATGTCTGGGATTCTCATCATTATGGGAGTGGTTATGGTGGCGTTGATTGCTAGTGTGAGCCGGCTGAATCAGCGCTCATAAGATGGCAGTTAATACCTATAGCTTAAGTTAATGCGTCAAAATTTATTTATCCATTTTTTTTCATCATATCTAAGTCACTTGAGTAGGCAAATAAAGCTGGTGCACCGCCCGTATGCCAAAATAAGACACGATCGGTTTTCTTGATTTTGCCAGACCGAATCATATCTATGAGTCCGCCCATCGCACGACCCGTATAGACAGGATCTAAAAGTATGCCTTCTGTTTGAGCTGTCATCGCAATGGCTTCATTTTCTAATGTACCAACCACGCCATAGCCTTCGCCCACATAATCAGAGTTGAGTATTAAATCGCTTTCTGTAAACTGATGATCGGCACCGATAAGGGTGGCCGTGCTATTGGCAAGCGCGACGGTATACTGATCAAAAGGCACTTTGTCTGTTTCGCCTTTATCGATATTGATACCTACGATTTGGGCGGGCGAGTTGAGTATTTTTTTGCCAAGCATCAAACCGGCTTGTGTTGCCCCAGAGCTAGAAGCAAAAACGATATGAGTAAATGATAGGTCCATGCTTTCACGTTGCGATTCTAACTCTTTAAAAGCTTCTACAAACGCTAAAGCACCCAGCTCATTGGAGCCGCCATAGGGTATGACATATGGTTTTTTGCCTTGTTTTGTTAATTGCTCAACGATTTTAGGAATGTCTTCTCCTTTACGATTGGCACCTGCCCAGTAAATATGAGATCCAAAAATTTTGTCTAATAAAAGATTGCCACTTGTTTGTTCGGGTTCTTCTCCACCCAATACTAAATGGCAGTCAAGTCCCAAGCTTGCTGCTGCGGCAGCAGTTTGGCGACAATGGTTTGATTGTGCGGCACCTGCCGTAATCACGCAATCAGCACCTTGAGCAAGGGCATCACCCATGATAAATTCAAGCTTACGGGTTTTATTGCCACCCAATGCCAGTCCCGTGTTGTCATCTCGTTTCATAAAAATAGTAGGGCCATCAAGCACTTTACTCAATCTGCTGAGCGCTATCAAGGGAGTGGGGAAGAAGCCCAATGATTGTCTGGGTATGTGGTTATATTCCATATTTTGTCCCTTTTATGATAAGAAAATGCTGAATAAGTTTGAAATATATCCATTGATAAAGTCAGTTAAAAATGATTATTTAGCGGCTATAAATAGCCAGTAATTATACGTCGTAACAGCCTTATAAAACGTATGAATGCGTATCCAGCTTGAGAATCAGTGAAATCCTAAGGGTTAATCTACCAAATATAAAATGAAAATCCTCATGAAAGCTGTCAATTTTGCATGAGGACTATTTGTTTTATTGAGAAAGAGTTGAGAGCTGTTTTAGAACTATTCGTCAAACCAATTAGACTGGTTAAAAATGAAACTTCACTAGGGCGTGTCCCTAATCTGTAAAAGTAAGTATAAAGGCTTTAAAATAAAGAGACTATTTCAAACAGGGCTCTCTAAATTATGGCAAGAACAGTGCTCACCGATAATACATGGGAAC